>JANQOH010000407.1 GCA_028289725.1 Alphaproteobacteria bacterium | reverse complement strand
CGCCGTGTTCGGCGCGCCGGAGGATCGTGAGCAGGCGGCCGCCGTGCTCCAAGATTTGCCGCGCGGGCGGACGACCGATTTGATTGGCACGGGCGGGCTTCTGACGGTCGCGGCCTGTTTGCAGCGTGCACAACTCTACATCGGCAACGATTCCGGGTTAATGCACATCGCCGCCGCGACCGGCGCACCAACGCTCGGCTTATTCGGGCCAAGTCGCGACCAGCATTACGCGCCGTGGGGCCACGCGTGCGCGGTTGTTCGCACTCCCGAGGGCTACGACGATCTGGTCGGCACACCCGGCTACGACCATCGCACGACGGGGACGCTGATGGGATCGCTCACGGTCGACAAAGTGCAGGCGGCCGCGGAAACCCTTTTGCGGCGTACCTCGGCGGCTGTGTCGTGACGGCTCCAGGCGCGCCGCGTTTGTCCGCTGTCGTTGTCGCGCATAACGAAGCCCACCAGCTCGAGGATTGCCTCGCATGCCTTGCGCCCGCGGACGAGCTAATTGTCGTGCTAGATCGATGCAGCGACAACTCGAAGGCGATTGCCGAATCCCATAACGCCAAGGTCATCGAAGGCGCTTGGCCTTTGGAGGGCGACCGGCGCAACACAGGACTTTCGGCGAGCTCAGGGGACTGGAACTTGGAGGTGGATGCGGACGAACGCGCGCCGGCCGCACTCTTTGAAGAAATCCGCACCGTCATCGCCGACGCGTCGCCAGGTTACTTCCTCATCCCGTTCGACAATTACATTGGCGAACGTTTGGTAAAGCATGGTTGGGGCGGCTCGTGGGGTGTTGGCGCTGCACCACGCCTTTCAAGTCGAGGCGCAAAAACATGGGGCGCGCAGCGGGTTCACCCGAGCTTGACGCTTGAGGGCCCGAAGCGTTGGCTGCAGACCCCGATCGCTCATTTTGTCGATCGTGATTTCAACGACATGATCGACCGTTTGAAGCGGTATAGCGATGCGCGCGCGGCGGATCTGGTGGCATCCGGTGCGCGATTGCCACCGATGCGATCGACGCTCCGTCGCAGCATTGGGCGCTTCATAAAATGCTACTTTCAACGGCGCGGCTATCGCGAAGGCGCTTGGGGATTCGCGATTGCCTTGATGGCGGCGCTATATCCGCTAATTTCGCATTTGAAGGCGACGCTGGAGCTAAGCGGGGAAGGGCGGTCGTGAGGGTACTACAGGCCATGGCCGGCGCGCGGCGTGGCGGCGCGGAAGAATTCTTTATGCGTCTTGCGCGCGCTTTCGCGGCGCGAGATATCGAACAGCGCGTCGTAATCCGGACGCACGACGAACGGCGCGCGGTCTTCAATCGGCACAATGTTGACGCCGAGGAACTGCCGTTCGGCGGCTGGTTCGATCGGCGAACCGTTCCCGAACTCACAAATATGCTCCAGCGCTTTCGCCCGGACATTGTGGTGTCATGGATGAACCGCGCCACGCGCGCCATGGCACGGGCGCGCCGCGGATACGCGGGCGATCTGGTTCATGTTGCGCGCCTCGGCGGCTATTACGACCTGAAATACTACGCCGGGTGCGATCATTTGGTGGGCAACACACCAGATATCGTGACACACATAAAGGACCAAGGCTGGCCCGCCGAACGCGCCCACTATCTGCCAAACTTTGTCGATGCGGATCCTGCACCGCCCGTGGCGCGCTCGTCTCAACAAACACCAGAGGACGCCATACTTCTTTTAGCCTTGGGGCGTTTGCATCGGAACAAAGCGTTCGACGTGCTCATCGACGCGCTTGCGACATTGCCCGAACACTGGCTCTGGCTTGCGGGCAGCGGGCCTGAAGAAGATGCGCTCAAGGCGCAGGCGGTAGCGGCGGGCGTGGCTGATCGCGTGCGGTTTCTTGGATGGCGGGACGACATTGCGGCGCTGTTGGCGGCCACGGATATCTTGGTGTGCCCGTCGCGGCACGAACCGCTGGGCAACGTCGTGATCGAGGCTTGGGCGCACGATGTTCCCGTGGTCGCATGCGCGTCGCAGGGCCCGCGTCACCTGATTGAGGATGGCGAAACCGGCCTGTTGGTTGCGATCGACGATTCCGACGCATTGGCGGGGGCGATCCGCCGGGTCGGTGACGCCAATCTGGCGGCGGCGCTGCGGGCCGCGGGAACCGACGCGTACCAGCGCGACTATACGGAACAGGCCGTGGTCGACCGCTACCTGGCATTCTTCGAAGCGATCCGTCTGCGAAAGGCTGCCTAATGTGTGGCATCGCCGGAGTGATGACGTCGACGGGCGCCGTTGCGTCGGATCGTGTCTTGGATATTTTGACCAGGGCGCTGGCGCATCGTGGCCCCGATGGCGAAGGCCGGTATCGTGCGCGCGGCGTGGCGTTGGTCCAGACACGCCTTGCGGTGATTGACCTCGAGACGGGCGATCAACCCATCTTCGAACGCCGACCGTCAGAGGGCGCGGCGGCTTTAATCGCGAACGGCGAGATATACAATTATGTCGAGCTTGCGGCGGCACTCGACAGCGTCACTTTATTGACCCGGTCGGATTGCGAGCCGCCGCTTCACCTGTATCGCCAGCATGGACTGGACTTCGCGACCCATTTGCGCGGCATGTATGCGATCGCGATACACGATCCGGACACCGGGCGATTGGTCCTCAGCCGTGATCCCTTTGGCATCAAGCCGCTCTACTACGTCGAGCGCGGGACATATTTCGCATTTGCCTCCGAGCCCCAGGCGTTGATCGCGGCTGGGTTGGCGGACCGCAGCCTGCTCGAGTCCGCGCGTGACGAAGTGTTGCAACTCCAATTCTCGACCGGTCGCGATACACCCTATGTGCATATCAAACGGGTCTTGCCGGGCGAAACGTTGGTGGTGAGCGAAGGCCGCATCGTGGAGCGCCGGAGGTTGCCGGCCTTGCCGCGCGGCGGCCCGGAACGACTGGACGAGGCCACGGCGCTTGAGCGGTTGGACAATGCTTTGGCGGATACGGTGACGTGCCATCAGCGCGCCGACGTGCCCTACGGCATGTTCCTGTCCGGCGGTATTGATTCGAGTGCCTTGCTGGCCCTCATGGCTCGGTTGAACGACCGGCCGGTTCGCGCCTATACGGCCGGCTTCCCGGAGACCCAGGTTCATGACGAACGGGATCACGCCCGCACGGTCGCGCGGTCTGTCGGTGCCGACCATGTGGAAATTGAAGTCACGGAAGACGATTTTTGGCGCGACCTGCCGGCTATTGCGGCCGCGGTCGACGACCCGTGCGCCGACTATGCCATCGTGCCGAGTTATTCATTGGCGCGCGCGGCGGCGCGCGATGTGAAGGTGGTGCTGTGCGGCGAAGGCGGCGACGAAATCCTCGCGGGCTATGGCCGCTATCGTAGCGCCCTGCGGCCGACATGGCTCGGCGGACGCACCATGCGGGCGCGGGGCATATTTGATGGTCTCGAAATTCTACGTGATGACGCCAACGGTTGGCGCGACGGGATTGTCGCGGCGCAAGCGATGGCGGCGCAACACGGCCGCAGCCGACTACAAGTTGCCCAGGCAACCGATTGCGCCGATTGGCTGCCGAACGACCTGTTGACCAAATTGGACCGATGTCTGATGGCCCACAGTTTGGAAGGGCGCACCCCGTTCTTAGACCGGCCATTCGCCGATTTCGCGTTTCGCCTACCCGACGCGCTGAAATCGCGCCGCCGTCGCGGCAAGTGGCTATTGCGAAAGTGGTTGTCCATTCATATGCCGGACGCCCAGCCGTTTGAGCGCAAGCGCGGTTTCACGGTCCCGGCGGCGGAGTGGATCATGCGGCAAGGCGCGCGCCTCGGGCCCTTGGTGGCGGGGCAGCCGGGGGTGGCCGAGTTGACCCAACCCGGTACGGTCGAAGTGCTTTACAGCCGATCCGGAAAGCGTCCAGGATTCGCGGCTTGGTCGCTCTTGTTTTATGCGCTTTGGCACACAGTCCACGTTCTCGGACAGGCTCCGGAAGGCGATACCTTCGACGTTTTGAGCCAATCCGCCGCTTAAGCGGCGCGGCACAAGACCCGGCAAGAGACTCTTTGGTCGATTGCGACTATGCTAGCGGCTCCATGCAAAAATTGGTCATGAACGTCGCGAAGGCCGGCAATGAACGGTAGCGGGCGCTTGGTTGTCGTGTCCAACCGGGTCACGCAGGTGACCTCGCGCAAAGTATTGGCGGGGGGCTTGGCGGCCGGCGTGCTGGCGGCGCTGCGCGAGTCGGGCGGTATCTGGTTCGGTTGGAGCGGCGGAATTACCGACCAATCCTCGCCAGAGCCGAACCACGCCACAAACGGTAAGATCACCTATCTTACCTGCGACCTATCGCGCCGAGACTTTGAAGAATATTACAACGGCTTCTCGAACCGGACCCTTTGGCCGCTGTTTCACTACCGGCTCGACCTGACGGTGTTTGACCGCCTGCAGTATGAGAGCTACCTCCGCGTCAACCGCCACTTCGCCACCCGATTGCTGCCGTATTTGGAAGAAGACGACACGATTTGGGTGCACGACTACCATTTGATTCCGTTCGCCGAAGAGTTGCGCAAAATGGGTGTCGACGCGCCGCTCGGGTTTTTCCTGCACACGCCGTTTCCGCCAGCCGATCTGTTGGTTGCCTTGCCGCGTCACGAGAAATTGCTGCGTGCTTTGTTCGCTTACGACCTGATCGGCTTTCAGACCGAGAACGATGTGCGCAACTTCCGCGATTACATTAAGCGCGAAGCGAACGGGAAGCTGGACGGTGACGGATCTTGTACCGCGTTCGGCCGGACAATTCAGGTCAAAGCCTTTCCAATCGGGATCGACACGGAAGATTTCGCGGCGCTAACCGAGACTCCGGAGGCCAAGAGGCAGCGTCACATCCTGGAAAAAAGCGTGATGGAGCGCGACATCATCATCGGGGTAGATCGCACCGATTATTCCAAGGGACTGCCCAATCGCCTCAAGGCGTTCGAGCTCCTCCTGGAGAACTACCCGGTCAATCGCGGTCGCGTGCACCTGCTGCAAATTACACCGCCGTCGCGTGAACACGTGCCCGAGTATGTCGAGATACAAACCGAGGTCGAAGGCCTGTCCGGCCACATCAATGGCCGGTTCGCGGAGTTCGATTGGGTCCCGATCCGCTATATCCACAAAGCTTATAACCGGCGCATCCTGGCCGGTTTCTTCCGGGCAGCGCGCGTCGGCTTGGTGACGCCGCTGCGCGACGGCATGAATTTGGTAGCCAAAGAATATGTCGCCGCGCAGGACCCCGATGATCCGGGCGTTCTGGTTCTGTCCAAGTTCGCGGGCGCGGCGCGTCAGATGGATCGGGCTCTGATTGTCAATCCGTACGATGTGAACCAGGTGGCCGACGCCATTCAGGTGGCGCTCGAAATGCCGCTCGATGAACGTCAGGCGCGGTGGCGGGCGATGATGGATGATTTACGACGCCACGATATTGACCATTGGCGGCGGACCTTTATTGAGGAACTGCACAACGCACGCGTGGCGGGCGAGGCCAGTCAAAGGCGCGCGCTCTCCGCATAAAAATTGTTTGAGACGATATGGACGAAATCAAGTCGGTCCAAGGTGGGGCCCGAATTCCACCGCTTCTGTCTTGGGACCAACTAAGCACGGCTCTGAACGGTAAGCGCCCTGTCCTGTTCTTGGACTATGACGGGACGCTCACACCAATCGCCGCGCGACCTGACTTGGCTAATCTGTCGGGTAGCACGCGAGGATTGGTATCCGAATTGGCGGGGCGCATGCCCGTCGCGATTTTGACCGGTCGCGACATCGATGACGTAAGACAGAAAGTACGGCTCGACGAATTGGTCTATGTCGGCAGCCACGGTTTCGATGTTGCCGGGCCAGGTATTGAAGGAAGTCCGGACGTGACCGACGACGTGACGCGGGGTCAGATCGACCGCATCGGGCAAGAAGTCGAGACCAGATTGTCAGCCGTGCCGGGCGTTATTCTGGAGAACAAGCGGTTTAGCGTCGCCGTGCACTATCGAAATGTGGCCGAATCCGAGGTGTCGGCCATGCTCAATCATGTCCATCAAATCGCGGAACGCGAAACCGCCCTGCGCTTGGCAGAGGGCAAGAAACTCATCGAAATCCGACCGGACGTCGAATGGGACAAGGGCACGGCGCTGCTTTGGGTATTGCAGGCGCTCGACCTAGATCATGAGTCCGTCTTGCCAGTGTTTTTCGGGGATGACGTAACAGACGAGGACGGTTTCCGGGCTCTGCGGTCGGCTTCGAAAGGCCATGGTGTGGTGGTCTGCGACCCACCGCGACCGTCATGGGCTCATAGCCGCCTGCCCGACCCGGCGGCGGTCATCACGGTGCTAAGAGAACTCTTGGTTTGGGCGGAAAGGGCTTCCTAGAACAGCGCGTACAAGGCGGTTGCCGCCCATACCAGCAACCACGCGGCGAACAGGCCAATCGGTAGCGCCTGGAGGAAGAATGACAGGCCGCCGATTTGCCAACGGTCTTTGAGCTTTCGGCCGTCGCCAAGTCCCATCAGTGTCACCAAAGCCGGGTCAGGACGAAAACCGTGCGCTTGCATGGCGAGGACCGACGCCAGTGCCGGTTTGCCGCGCGCCGCAAAGGCCTGGGATTGCTGGGTCAGAATATCGGCGTTTCGGTCCGCCGGCGTTTCGCCGCCAGCCATATTCCTGAGCAAAGCGTGAACCGTGGCGATCGGTCCGCGCGGCAGGCTCCACCAGCCGAGCAACCAGGTGACCAGACTTGCGCGGAGCGCGACCTGATCGGCGCAGGTGCGGCAATAGACGCCGCGAATTCGGCGTTCCTTTGATCGCCACAGCATGCCGATGACCCGTCGAAAAACGACGTAGCGCGGCTGCGCACTCACAGTGCCGCACTGCTTGCACCGAACCGGTTCGGGGAGGTCGCGTCGTGCGTCTTCATCGGTATCGGTCTCGGGCGGCGCGCCGGCGGCCCCTTTTTGCGTTTCGCTTTTAGGTGAACGCCCACGCTCCGCGTTTTCCGGCTTTGGTTCGGTGTTCTTTGGCGTCTCCTGGCTCGGCGGCGCCCGGCGGCTGCGCGCTTCGCCAATGCTGCGGCAAAGCGCGTCGTAGTCGGCGCGGCGGTCTTTGCTACCGAGTATTTCGTATGCGTCCGTGATTTCGCGAAACGCCGCACCGTCCTTGGCACCGCCGGTGTCCGGATGCGCTTCCTTGACGCGTTCGCGATAAGCGCGTTTCAACGCCCCGGGACTGAAGGCGGGTTCGGCGCCAAGGCTTTGGTAGTAACCCTTTACGTCGACGAAATGCATGGACGGCCTATTGGCGGTGACGCTGCCACAGAGTCTGTGGCCCCGTGGGATCAATCGAAGTAGCCCATGACAGTGCTAATCGACCGCTGGTGCGCAGTGCCCTCATGGCCGAGAATATGGTGTGTGTCGAACTGTTTTCCCCGGTTTTCCGCTACACAGTGTCGTTATGACTTTGCATCCATGACCTGCCGCATCGGGACCTTGCGCAGCCGCAACGACAAATGAAGCAGATAGGCATAGGTGCCTGCGATGAGAATGCCGCCGACAGAGACGCCGGTGAGCTTGCCGATTGGTGCCGCAATCATTGGGAGCATTATGAGCCCGGCGATGATCGCGCGTCCATACGGGCTTGAGAGACCGACGCGCTCAGCGTTTTGCGGTACAGCTTGATAGATCCAGATGACGACGAACAGGACAACAACAAGATCGTAGTCCTGAAGGTACGGCGTCGCCATAAACCCACCGACGACCAGCACTGCATATTTGAGCGGTGAGGGCACTTGCGACAGCCAGACAGCGATGACCGTGAGCGCAGCGAAAACGGCGGCCGCCGCTTGGAGGACATAGGCCGTCTCGAGTCCGACACCGAGTTGCTTTGCGGCGACGAAGATCGAAACCATGCGGTGCCAAACGCCGGTGCCATCTTCCAGAATGGTCGCGCGCAAGACACTGGCACGCTCCAAATAGGCCGTCCAACCTTCGAGGCCAAAGAAGCCATAGCTGACAACGCATAAGACGAGCACGGTAACTGCCGCCGCAAAAAAAGTGCGCCAATGGCGCCCAGCCGCTAATGCGAAGGGCAGCAGAAGGCCCATCTGGGGCTTGATCACAAGAAGACCGAGAAGGATGCCGGCAA
>JANQOH010000365.1 GCA_028289725.1 Alphaproteobacteria bacterium | reverse complement strand
AATCGGTCTTCCGCATCGAAGAGGGCGATCGATTCCGAGGCGCTTTCGAAGGCGGCCGCCAGCCGCGCGCGCGCGCTTTCGGCGTCGGCTTCCGCGCTTTTTCTTGCCGTCAAGTCACGGCCGATGATGACAGTGAAATGTCGGCCGTCATCCTCGAAATCCGCGGTTCTGATTTCCAGCCACAAGTCGCGGCCGTCGGCGGATCGGAACCGTTCGATATTCGCGTCCTCGGCCGTCGAACTTTCGTCCGGCCACAGGATTTCGTTCTGGTAGCCAATCTCTCGGTCGATCAAAGATTCGAAAGCGACGCCCACCAGCTCGTCCGGTTCGCTTGCCCCCAGCAGACTCGCGCCGGCACGATTCACGAACATCACGCGACCGCCGCTAATGACGAATACCGCATCTCCCGAAAGCTCAATGAGGGTACGGAACCTATCCTCACTTGCGCGCAGTTTGACGGCGTTGCGCCGCTCCCGCGTCACGTCGTGCCAGGACGTGAGCGTCTGTCCGTTGCCGACCTGGTATTCCCGTACGCGGAACCACCGCTGTCCGGAAAACTCGATGTCGAATGCTTCGCCGGGTGCGCGATGCAAAGCGAGCCGGCGCTTCAGCCACTCCTTGGAGCCGCCGTCCGGCGGCACCACCAAACCGGACTCAACGGAACGGTAGACCAACGCTTCGAACCGCGCGCCGTGCCGGGCCATGTCGCTGAGGTCGCCGAGAAGCGATACGAATGGTTGATTGAAATGGATAAGCCTGTCGTCGCGATCCCAAATCGCGACGGCCGTATCGATCTTGTCCAGAAGTGACTGGTCCCAGGCCGGCGTGTCATCGTCGACAATGCCTGAGAGCGGTGAAGAATGGGATGGTGACACGCTGCGTCTAATCCTGCTTTCCCGGCTTGTGGGCGGAGCGATTCTACCAGTCATAGAAGTATTATCGCAGACCCAAAGTCACATTGTCTTCTCGCTGCACGGCCGAGGGAACCAAACACCTGGGATTCTGCGGCTATCACACTAACTTCCCAAGCGCAAACGGCGCGCCGAAAGGTGTTCTTTCGCGACAGGTTGGGGCCCGGAAATGTCTCTAAAGCTCCGGATTGCGGCGATTATTTTCGCCCTCGAAACGATCGTGCTGATAAGCGTGCTTATGAACACGCTGTCATCGCTTGATGAAGCACGCGCGCGTTTTGCCGAGAACGAGAAGGTCATGCTCGACCATGCCGCTGAGGTTGTCATCCCAGCATATGAAGGCGGCAGGGACGCCCAGCTGCAGTCTTATCTGGATGAATTATCGCGGCTGCCGCAGGTGGTGTCCGTCTGGCTGGTCGACGCGGCGGGAACGGCTGTTGCCAGCAGTCAATCGGGCTCCGTGGGCACCTTGGCACCGGCATTCGTTGCGGCGGCGGATCGACACTGGGTGCAGCAGAACCTTGCCGTAAACGGCGCACCAGCGACGTTAGCGATTGAAATCTCCTCCCGTTTCCTCGCGACCACGGTCGATCAGATCGGCGATGTCGGGATCATCACGGCGGCGGCGGGCATGGCTTTCGTCGCCATCGTCGGTCTGATGATTGGGCAGATGCTGACCCGCCGATTGGATCGACTGACCGTCGCCGCGGACCGCATCGCTCGCGGCGACATTTCCGTTCGCGCCGGCGTCGGTGGTGGCGACGATGTCGGTCGCGTGGCCGAGTCATTGGATCTAGTGCTGAAGAAAGTTCGCGAAAGTGAGCAGCGGTTCAAGGACTTCTCCACGGCCGCATCCGACTGGTTTTGGGAAACCGACGACGCGCTCCGCTACACCTGGGTGTCGGATAGTCGCGCCGCATTGTTTCACGTTTCGCAGAAAAGTTTTGTCGGCAAAACCAGCCAAGATATCGCGCAGGCGGACCTAACGGACGAACAATGGCGTGCCCATTTGTCGACGCTTTCCGCGCACGAGCCGTTTATGGGCTTTGTCTACGAGGTTCCCGACGGGGCCGGAAAAGCGCGGCCGATCGAAGAGAGCGGCAAACCGATCTTCGATGAGGACGGCCAATTCATTGGATACCGCGGCGTCGGTCGCGACCTCACCGCCAAGATGGCGGCCGAAGAGGATTTGCGGACCGCGCAAGAACGCCTGGCCGGCGCGGTCGACAGCCTCACTGATTGCTTCGCGCTTTACGACGCGGATGACAAATTGATCCTGTGCAATCGCGCATTGCGGCACCTGTTCGCCCCGGTTGCGGATGCGCTGCGGCCGGGCATTCGGTTCGAAACATTTATGCGCGCGGCGATCGGTGCGGATATCCTCGCCAAAGGACGCAGCAGTCCCGACGTGCATTTGCAGCGGCGCATGTCGCGACACAAAAATCCAACCGGTCCATTTGAGGTCGAGCATGCCGACGGACGCTGGTTCCTGGTGAGCGAGCAACGCTTGCCCGATGGCGGATGTATCATGATTTCGACCGACATCACCGAACGCAAGGAAGCGCAGCGGCAGATCGATTTCCTTGCCCATCACGACGGTCTGACACAGCTACCCAACCGAGCTTTGTTTCATGATCGACTTGCAATGAGTTTGGCGCAGGCCAAACGCAGCGGAAATCAAGTTGCCGTGCTACTGATCAATATCGATAACTTCCGCCATGTAAATGATTCCCAGGGGCCAGAGCGGGGTGACTTGTTGCTCAAGGAAGTTGCACGACGTCTGAGAGAATGTGGCCGTGTCGCCGATACGATAGCGCGCTTGGACGGCGATGAATTCGCGATCGTTCAGGGACCATTGGAATCCGCGCACGAAGCGGCGGTACTGGCGGAAGATATCATCGCGGCGATTTCCGAACCGATGACGTTTGACGGCGAGAGAATCATCGTCGACGCGAGCGTTGGCGTGACTTTGTATCCGACGGACGCGACGGAGATCACACAGCTCGTCAAAAACGCGGATATCGCGCTGAGCCGTGCCAAGCAGCGCATGCGCGGGTCGTTCGAGTTCTATGCCGACGAATTGGGCCAACAAGCGCGCAGCCGAATCGAACTCGCCGCCGGTATCCGCGATGCGATCGACAAAGGCGAGTTCTATTTGCAATATCAGCCAAAGGTCTCGCTGTTGGATGGCCGCGTCGTCGGCGCCGAAGCGTTGGTTCGTTGGCGTCATCCGGAGCGCGGTAATGTTTCGCCGGCTGAGTTCGTTGCGGCGGCGGAATCGAGCCCGCTCATTCTCGAGATTGGCGAATGGGTTGCGGAAGAAGCGTGCCGGCAGATCGCGGCATGGGCCGACGCTGGCGCATCGGTTGTGCCCATCGCGATCAACGCGTCGGGCGCACAGTTCTATGATGAGCAGTTCCTGGCGTGTCTGCACGCAGCGGTGAAGGCGCGCGGCATCGATCCGGCCTTGATCGAGATCGAAATCACCGAAACCGCGCTGATGAACGAAGAAGACGCGGCTGTGGAGACCATGAGTCAGTTGGTGGCGCGCGGCCATAGTCTCTCGATCGACGATTTCGGGACCGGTTATTCGTCCCTCGCCTATCTCAGTCGTTTTCCGGTCGCCAAGCTGAAGATCGATCGTGCTTTTGTCTCCGGCCTTCCCGATGTGGAGGAACAAGCGGAGATCGTGCGCGCCGTGGTGCGCCTTGGTCATGGGCTGGGAATGAAGGTTCTCGCCGAAGGCGTCGAGACCGCGGAACAAGCCGAGTTCCTGAAATCGGTCGGTTGCGACGAGGCGCAAGGTTACTATTACGGTCGGCCGTTGGACGCCGACGATTTCTCGCCTTTGCTGGTGACCCCGAAGCAACCGGCGCCGGTGCCGGCTTAAGCAGAACCCAATCCTGGCTTCTTGACCGGCCGTTGAAACATCGGCGACGTTAGGCGCCATGTGCGGTCGCTATAGTCTCACCACGCCCTCGGAAGCGGTGGCCGACCTGTTTGACGCGGGCCCGCTCGACGATTTTCCGCCACGCTACAATATTGCCCCCACTCAGGTCGTGCCGGTCGTGCGGCTGGATCCGGACGGGGACCGTGCGTGGGCGATGTTGCGCTGGGGATTGATCCCCAGCTGGGCCAAGGACCCGTCAATCGGCAACCGCATGATCAACGCCCGCGCCGAAACCGCGGCCGAGAAGCCGTCATTTCGGGCGGCGATGCGCCGACGGCGCTGCCTGGTGCCGGCGGACGGCTTCTATGAATGGCAAAAATCCGGCAAGCAAAGCCAACCCATGCGTATTGAGTTGGCGAGTGGCGCGCCCTTTGCCTTTGCGGGCCTTTGGGAACACTGGCAAAGCCCCGAAGGCGATGTGGTGGAGACCTTTACGATTCTCACCACCGATGCGCACGCTGATTTGGCGGCAATCCACCACCGCATGCCGGTCATTTTGGCGCCGGAGCATTACCAAGTGTGGCTTGAGGTCGGTGCCGGAGATGTGGCGATGGTCTTGCCGCTACTCGCGCCCTATGAAGCGGAACGCTTGGTTGCGCGACCTATCAGTCGGCACGTGAATAATCCGCGGAACGATGATCCGCGTTGTCTCGAGCCGGCTGGACTTCTATGACGAAGCCTTGCAGCGAACTTCGTCATCATTCATTCGGCGATACCGCGTAAGCGGCGACTAATAGTCGAGCCAGTCCAAACGGCGCGACGGTTCTTGCGCGAGCTGCTGTTCCACAGCCGACTTCACTTTCTTGCCGTGCGGCGCCATGTGCGGATTGTTGACCAGGAATTGGTCGACCAACGCAAAAACCTGTGGCTTGGCGTCCGGATGGTCGCGCAACAGGCGCACGGCGTCGTCGATCATGATTTCACGCTCGCGCTCGTTAAACTCCGAGATCGCGCGCAGCATCAATTTCGTACCGCTGATCTCTGGCCGCGTCGAAGACTTGTAGCTGAGGCGATATTGGTCGTTGAACCGGTCGCGTGCTTCCTCAAGCGGCGTCAACACCTGGTCGCTATCTTCGTTGGGACCCCGCAGCAGCGCTTCCAGCCCGAACTTTTCCACGCGTTCTTTCGGCGTAGCGAGATACAAACCGACCAAGACGACGAAAAGCACAACACCAAGCCCGGATCCGGCCAATATGGCGGTGCGGCTCAAGACCGCGACCTTCGCGCTGGTCTCACGTTGCGTGGATCTTGCCATTATTCCCCGGACATAGACTTCGGCGGCGCGAACATACGGCCGAACCGGTTAACGAGGCGTTAGAGTCGGCACGGAATAGATGCTAACGGACTTCCGCTATCGGGCCGCGGTTAGCCAACGCCTAAATCTCGCGTCCAAACCCGTTTTTGAACGAGAAATGGCAGACATCTCAAAAATTGCCCAAAAACCACAGATTTGGTGTGTATTTGGGACCAATGTGCGAGCATGACCGTCCCGAAGCCGACGCCACCATCCTTTAAGTTACCGTAATGACAGGTGTTTGTGTGCAGGGCAGGGTTGCGCGGAATAATATTCACAACGGGCTTGCCGGTGCCCATACTCATTTCATCAAACGACATAAACGGTGGCCCTCGGGATGCTGCGGGCGCCGCCAAAAAACGAAGCCATTTTATGAAATTACGGACCACGCTCTTCGGAACGGCGCTGATTGCCGCTGTTATTGGCGGTGGCGTTTATGGCGTCAATTGGTGGGAACTCCGCCAGCTCGTGGTCAGTACCGACAACGCCTATGTCCATAGCAACGTGACGGCCATCAGCAGCCGGGTCGACGGCTATCTCGAGGCCGTCCATGTGCGCGCCAATCAGCGGATCAATGTCGGCGATCCCTTGGTGACGTTGCGTGCTGATCAGTTTGAGGCCGATGTCGACGCCGCCCGTGCCGAACTGCGCGCGGCGGAGGCCGATGTCGAAATTGGGCGCGCGGCCGTCGTCAACGCCAAGGCCCGTCGCAGCCTCCAGGATTCACTGGTCGCCCAGGCCGAGGCTCGTTTGCAGGCCGCGCAGGCACAGGCCGATCAGGCGGTGCGCGAAGTCGATCGCTATAAACGGTTGCTGGAGGCCGGCACTGGCCGCAGGCAGAAGTTCGAAGAGGTCACCACGCATGAATTGACCATGCGAGCCGAGGTGGCGCGCGCCAAGGCGGAACTCCGTGCCGCGCGCGACGAGGGACCGGTGATCGACAGCGAGATCCGCCGGCTCGAAACCGAAATTGATCGTCTGACCGCCAAAGTCGCGCAAGCACAGTCGGCCCTGGACCGCGCCGAGATTGCGCTGTCGGACACGGTCGTCATATCGCCGATCGACGGCAATATCGGCAATTTGCGCGTCGAGCCCGGCATGTACATGGAAGCCGGCTGGCCGATGATGTCGGTGGTGCCGCTGCATCGCACCTGGGTGGTGGCGAATTTCAAGGAAACGCAGCTCGCACGACTGCGCGTCGGGCAGGAAGCGCGCATCGAGATCGACGCGTTTCCGGGGACTGTCATCACAGGCCGAATCCAAAGCCTAGCGCCGGCCAGCGCTGCCCAGTTCAGTTTGCTGCCGTCGCAGAATTCGACCGGTAATTTTGTGAAAGTCGTGCAGCGCGTGCCAGTCAAGATCACTTACGACCTACCAGAGGTGTTGGCCGATCGCTTGGTTCCGGGCATGTCGGTCGTGGTGTCGATTGATAGCCGCTCGGCGCCCCACGGCGCGGCTCTCGCGGACGCGAGCGCGGCAAGCCGCTAAGGCAAAACCTCTATCCGCTAAACCTTAACAGTATGGTCCGCGTGCACGCGCGGTTTTAGCTGTGAGTTCGGCCAAAACAAAACCGCCGACTCCTTCCGGAGCCGGCGGTTTGTAACTGAAGCTTGCGTGGGACCTAGAGGTCGGCGCACGCGTAGCAGTTGATCTCGAGACCCACCGCAACCTCAACAATCACTGGCTTCGTCCACATAACCAATCTCCCAAAAGTCAGGCCCTTACGACCAATACTGGTTGACCACCTAATTCCGTCGAACCGTCGGTAAGTGACTACGCTTGGTTCCACGAGTTTGAACTTACAGGGATGATTGTCCTTAACCCACCTATAGACCCTATAGAGTTTTCTTATCTCGATTTTTTGGCGGAAATCCTAGGTTTTTTGGGGAATCAAAGCGCCTTCAAAAGTGGCGGGATGGGCTCAATCTTGGGAAGCTTGATTTGCCCGCCGGCCGTTTCCAAGACCGAGATGAACGTCGCAAATGGCTCCGCTCGAACATATTGCGACGGCATCATGGCGACGATCTCGCGGTCAGGAAGCGTGGTCCGATAGAGATTCACGTCGAACCCGCCGCTGAGGCCAATCGCGGCGGTCAGAGCAGGCAGCACCGCGACACCCAGCCCTTCCTGAACCATCGACAAGGCGACTTCGTATGTTCGCGATTGTGCGGCCACACGATAGTGCGGCAACACGTGCTGGTACCATTCTTCGATGCGCTTCTTGTGCTGGTTGCCGAAGTTGAACTGAATGGTGCTGTTGATGACCGCGCGGTCCGGCGGCGCCAAGTCGCGCTCAACGTCCTCGACATCGGTCAGTTTGATGTTTTTCGGGACCGCCAAGACATAGGGGTCCGAGCAAATTGTGGTTTGATGGAACGAGGTTCCCGACGCGGCAGCGGAATCGGTCGCCAGCATCGCCACATTGAGTCGTCGCCCATACAGCAGGTCCACGGCTTCGGCGGGCGCCGTCTCATGAATATCAAGCTCGAGCTCGGGAAACCGCTCGCGCAGCAGCCTCATGGCTTCCGGGAGCACATTGCGGGCGATAGAGCTTAAGGCGCCGACCGCGATCACGCCGCGCGTCCCGGCGGCGAACTCTTCCAGACCGACAAGCGCTTCCTCCACGCTCGAGAGAATCAGTTCGGCCTTGCGTAGGAGGAAGGCGCCGGCGTCGGTCAGCGCCATTTCGTTTCGGTTCCGGTCAAAAAGCTGAGCGCCGACTTCTTCTTCCAGCTTCGATATCTGCTGGGACAAAGATGGTTGTGCCAGATCCAAGAGCTTGCTTGCCTTGGTGAACGAACGGGCTTGGGCCACCGCCCAGAAGATCCTCAGTTGGTGCAACGTCACGGCGCTTGGCTTGGTAACCATGCGGGACGGCAAGGATGCGGCAACCGCCGCGCTGCTCTTTGCCATGCGCTTGTTATCTCCCAAAACCGATCCACCCCACCGCTCGCGAAGCGATGTTACGCCACGCGCGGGCGCCGAGCCTAGGAAAAGCGTTAGATGGCTTCAACCAATAGCGGTTATGGGCTCTAGCAAATCGGCCGACCGGCCGGCTGCATTAGTAAGTGGGGTTCAGGCGCAAATAATCGTAACGATCGGAGGACTTTAGGACGACCTGCCGGACGCCCGACCCGGTCTGCAGCGTCAACGGGATATCGACGCCCGCGCTGCCGAGCGCCCACACTTTGCGGTACAAGTCGGCCATATCATAGACGCCCTGGCCGGATACCTCGGTGATGATGTCACCTTCCACGATCCCAGCGGATTCGCCGGGGCCATCGGGAATGACGGACACAACCACCACATGGTCGCCCATTTCACGCGTGAACAATCCCATCCAAGGCCGCGGTGCTCCGGCCGCGCGGCCGCCTTCGAGCAAATCGCCCAGGATTGGCTTCAAGAGATTGATCGGCACGAACATATTGCCCGGTAAGGACCGCGAATCCGGCGCTGTATCTTCGATGAACAGGGATCCGACGCCGAGCAAGCGTCCGTCGACGCCCAAAAGCGCGGCGCCGGCCCATTCCGGATGCGGCGGCGAGGTGAAGATTGCGTCTTCCAGCAAATATTCCCAATATCCGGCGTAGGTGTCGCGCACAACAACGAAGGCTCCGAGCGCCGCCTCCGCGCCACCATGGCCCAAAATCAGGACTTGATCGGTCGCGGTGAGCGCGTCCGAATCGCCAAGTCTGAGCGGTTGGGCGGCGATAGGCGAAACCGCACGGATCAGACCAAATCCTGTGTCGTAGTCATATGCCAGAACGTCCGCCGGCACGCTCTGCCCATCGGCGTCGGTTACCGTCGCCGACATGGCCTCCAGAATGATGTAGCCGATGGTGAGGACCAAGCCGTTATTGTCGATGACTATACCGTTCGCCGAACGGCTGGTGCCTAGAAAGCGAGCGGTTCGCGCATCGGACGGGATTTCCGAGTCAATGCGGACCACGGCGCGCAGAATGTCGCTCGTGGCCGAATCTTGAGCCGCCGCCGTGGACGTCACCAAGATCAAACAGGCGGTGATTTGACCGACAAAGACCGCAATTCGTCCGAGCATGATCCACTCCACCTCTTTTGGCATCAGCCTATCGGAAGGGCGGAGCGGACGCCAGGGCGCGGCTTGTGCCCCGTTGACTGCAGTGTTTAATCTCTAAGCATGGCCTGATCCGGCGCCCGTCGGCGAATGCGATCGGATTGCGGTCATGGGAGCGTTCATGAACCTAGCCACACACGACACGGCGTTTCGCGTCGGGCAAGCCACAGGCCGCGATTGGCGCGCATGCGCGGCCGCGTGTGCGGAGCAATTGGGCGCGGATAGCAGCGAGCATGCCCTTGGCTTCTTGTATGCCAGCGATCTTTGGGCCGCGGAGTTGGACGACATTGTCGAATTCTTGCGTGGGCGCACCGGAATCCGCCGATGGACTGGCGCAAGCGGCCACGGCGTGATTGCCGGCGATCGCGAATTTTTCGGCGAACCCGCCTTGGTCGCCATGGCCGCAGAACTGCCGCCGGGCTCTTTCGCGCCAATCGGCGCTGCTCTGCCGCCGGATATGCCGTTCGGGATCGTGCATGGCGACGCGCGGGCCGGCGATTTGGACGCGCTTATCGCCGAGAGCGCGCGCGGCGACGGATATCTGGTGGGCGGCGTCATCCTGCCGGACGGCGGTCGAATCGGCGTCTCCCGCAATGAGGGGGTGGCGTTGACCGGCGTGGCGCTTTCGCCGGATGTCGCCGTTGCGACAGGTCTCAGCCAAGGCTGCGCACCGATTGGCCCGGTTCATGAGGTTACGAATTGCTCGGATTATGTGGTGGCGTCGTTGGATGGCCGGCCGGCGCTCGACGTCTTCAAGGAAGAGGTGGGCGAAGTTCTGTCGCGTCGGCTCGAGCAAGCGAATGGGTACATTTTCGCCGCCCTGCCGGTGTCCGGATCGGACACCGGTGATTACTTGGTGCGTAACTTGCTCGGGTTCGATGCCGAACATGGCATGATCGGCATCGGCGCGGAGTTTCAACGCGGCGATCGTTTGATGTTCTGCCGCCGCGACCGCGCTGCCGCCATTAGCGACTTAGACCGCATGACCGCGATACTTAAAAGGCGTCTCGACCGGCCGCCGCGCGGTGCCCTCTATGTTTCATGTTTGGCGCGCGGGCCAAATCTGTTCGGCGCCGACTCCGACGAAATTCGACAGGTACAAAAAGCGCTTGGACCGGTGCCGCTGGTCGGGTTTTTCGCCAACGGCGAAATTTGCCACGATCGCCTCTACACCTATACGGGCGTCCTCACGCTTTTTCTTTAGCCTAACAAGTACTAAAGCAAAAGCGTGTCAAGGAATCAGGACGGCGGCGCCATGTAATCGACCGCCGCGCAAGTCGTCTAGGGCGCGGTTGGCGTCCGCCAACCGGTAGGGCTGAACCGTCGTTTCGATCGGGATTTTTGGGGCGAGCGCCAAGAACTCTTCGCCATCGCGCCGTGTCAGGTTGGCCACCGAGACCAATTCGCGTTCGCGCCAAAGAATGTCGTATGGGAAACTTGGTATGTCGCTCATGTGAATGCCTGCGCAGACGACGCGGCCGCCCGGCCGCACCGCACGTAAGGCGTCTGGTACAAGACTTCCGACCGGCGCAAAGATGATGGCCGCGTCAAGCGCTTCGGGGGCGGGGTCTTCCGACGCGCCGGCCCAGACAGCGCCCAAGGAGCGAGCGAAATCCTGCGCTTCGCCATCGCTGGCCCGAGTAAAGGCGTAAACCGATCGGCCTTGATATCGCGCGACTTGAATGGCGATATGCGCGGCGGCGCCGAAGCCATAAAACCCGAGTTTCTTGCCGTCGCCCGCCTTGACCAGCGCGCGATACCCGATCAAGCCGGCGCACAAAAGCGGCGCCGCGTCGGCATCGCTCATCGTACCCGGCAACGCAAAGCAATAGCGTTGATCGACGAGCGCATAGTCGGCATAGCCACCGTCGATTTGGTAGCCGGTAAAGCGCGCCTCATCGCACAGGTTCTCCCGCCCGGCGGTACACGCGTCGCAGGTTCCACAGGTAAAGCCGAGCCAGGGAATGCCGACGCGCTCGCCTTCCCGGAAGCGCGACACGTCCGCCCCCAGCGCCGCGACGCGGCCGACGATCTCGTGGCCGGGAATGATCGGCAATTTTGGCTCCGTCAGCTCGCCGTCGACCACGTGCAGGTCCGTGCGACACACGCCGCACGCGGCGACTTTGACAAGGACTTGGCCCGGGCCCGGTTTGGGGCGCGGCAACGCGCGACGCACCAACTTGGCGCCCGGCCCATCGAGCACCATTGCGTGCATGATTGGACTGGCCATGGTTCAAGCTTACGATGCACTGATGGCGTCGGGAAATGGAATGTTTGGCCTGGGTTTACCGATGGGACACGACAGATCGAAGATAGCGTTGCTCGCTTGTCTCTTGAGCGCGGTGGGGGCAGTGGGCGCGCCGCTTTGGACGGCGGAGGCGGAGCATCTCGCCGCCGTCAAGGCTGCTGTCAAAAGTAGCGCACCGGCTCTGTGTCAGGGTTGCGACCTGCGTGGCGTGAACCTGAGTGCGAACGACTTGCAAGATGCGGATTTTTCACACGCCGATCTTGCGAACGCCGATTTGTCCGGCGCGAACTTGCGCGGCGCCGACCTGTCGGGCAGCAGCATGATCGGCGCCAATCTCATTTCCACAGACCTGACCGACGCCGATTTGACCGGTGCCAACTTGTCGCGGGCCTTTATCCGCGCGACGCGGTTCTGCGGCACGACGATGCCTGATGGCCGGGTCGACGATTCAGGTTGCTAGCTGACCTCGGAGCGGAACTCTTCGAACTTTCCGTTCGCCGCGCGCGGCAAGTGGTCGAAATATTCGATCGCGATATTGAAGGGATGGCCGAATTCCCGAAGGAAAAACGCGCGCACGCGGTTCTCTTCATCGTCGGTTAGGGGTCGCGGCATGACCAAGCGGAGTTCAAGGTTTTCGACGGTTCGCTGAATGACTTGCCATTGTCGAAACGGTGCAATGTCCTCAAAGCCGCCATTCCGAATTATGGGGAAACGTTTGCGCCCATCGGGATATACTAACAGATTGCGTTCCCGACCCATCACGCGCGTCAGCACCGGCAACCCGCGCCCGCAGACACAGGGCGCGCCAACCGTTGCGTAGTCGCCGATCTCGTATCGGATCAAAGGCGTGGCGAAATTGTGCAGCACGGTCAGGACCACGCGGCCGGTTTGCGACGGTTCACACGGATTCCCTGTTTCGTCGAGAATTTCAACCAAGACGCCTTCCGATTGGACGTGCAAGTTGGTTGACTCGGGACATTGGTGGGCAATGGTTCCGATTTCGGTCGCACTATAGTTTTCGACAACCGAAACATTCCACGCCTGGCTAATGATTTGACGAACATCGGGTTCAAGCGCTTCGCCGAAGGCGCGGACCTCACGAAGGGAACGCGGCTTTCGGCCGACTTCGAGCGAATGCTCGACCAAACCGAGCAAGGTGTTCGGGTAGGTCTGGAGATAAGTCGGGTCTTCGGTCATCAATTGCTCGAAGATTTCATCAATCGACAACGCAATATCAATGCGGATGGACCGGCCCGTGCCCGGCATAGCCGACCATCGTGCGCGCCGCATCATTTTCGCGGGTAGATTGGCAGTCCGAATATCAACGTTTTTCGCGGACAAATCGCGTCCGTGCCACAGGTGCCCGCGCATGGTGAACGCGCCGGCATAGAGTGACGTGATATCGGTGCCAAGAACCTCGATCGGGCGCCCGGTCGAGCCCGAGGTGCGAACCGGGAAAGGTTTGCCGTGACCGGCCGGAAGCGCGCGGCTTATCAATGCGTCTCCGGCATCCTGAATGTCGGTCCGCGTCATAATCGGCAGTGTGCGAAACACGTCCATTGTCAGCCCGCCGGGCGGCAAGGCGCCGATGATCTCGGACAACCGCGTGCGGTGAAACCGAACCGTCGTCGCCGCATGCCTTAAGAGTGCCTCGGTTTGCCGCAGTTGCTGGCCGCGCAGCCGTTCCGGAGCCCACCATTCGGTTTGACTGAGCTGCAGGGCCATCGCCAACGTCTCGGCATCGGCCTTGGTGGCCATGTGCGGCCAAACCAATCCATTCGCGCCTGCGCCCGCACGGACGCGCGACTGCGTTGCGATCTTAGGGCGTCGAACAGGGCGGCCCGGTTTGGACTCGTTCTTCGTAATGATCGTTTGGCCTCACATCACCGCCACACACCAATTGTGAATATGGATGGTAGTGGCTCACTTCGCCATTCGAGGCGCATGGGCGTCATCGGTCCGCGCTTCGATTCAAATGCGCAAATGTGTGACGACGGTCACGTTGTATGCCAGATGGCCGTGGATGGCCGCGATGCCAACGTTTGTCGTGTCTCGCACAAGAACTTCAGAATGCTGTCGACGGCCTTGACCCTCGCAGACGCCGGTCGACGCCCTATCCTTCAAGTCGAACCGTGTGACAATCGTTGGGCGACCCGGCCAATGACCGATATCCTTTTCGAAAACGGTGGCTCCGTTGTGCGTATTCGCGCCGTCAGCGCCGCCGCACGCGCCTGGATCGAGCGATATGTCGACTATACGAGATTTGACGGCGATTCGGTCCTGGTCGATGCGCATGTTGCTGAGAAGGTTGCCGCGGCGGCCCGGCAAGACGGGCTCCTCACGAACTTTCCGAGTCGCTGAACACCAGAATCCGGCGCGCCCGGAACGGGGCGTGGATTGGCTTTGCGCGCGCAAATGATTGCGCCGTGCGCGTGACACGCTTATGTAGGAATGACTTGGTTCAGATCTATGTGGGAGGACGCCATGACCCAATTGCAGCTTTGCAGGGGCTCTGGCCCCGCGGGGATTAAGGCGCTTGCTCTGGTACTTTCCATTTTTCTTGCCGCCAGTGCGCAAGCGGGGGTCATCGTGACCGACCTCGCGCCGCCGGCGACAGATCAAGCAAATCCGCTCTTCGTTCCGATCCAGACCACAGTTGACCAAATGCCGCCGGCCATGGCGAACGCCTATGTCAGGGGCATTCAAGAGGAACTCGCTATCCATGGTTACCGACCCGGCGTGGTTGACGGGATCGCAGGTGTGCGGACCGTTCGCGCGATTCGACAATATCAACGCGACGCCGGTCTGCCGATCAATGGTCTGGCCACGAAGGAACTTCTTGATCATTTGAAGTTCGCTTTGCCGAAGGTCTATGCCAGCCCCGAGCGTTCGGGTGCGTCACGCGCTCTAATCAGCGAAGTCCAGCAGCATTTGTCGGCGCGCGGCTATTATGCAAGCTCGATTGACGGCGTGGTCGGCCCGGCGACGCGCGATGCGGCGCGGCGGTTTCAAAGCGACGCGGGATTGCCGATCAACGGTGTCATAAATCGGCGTTTGCTCAGTCAATTGAAGCTCGCGGACAGAGCGGTGCGCGCCTATTAGCTCGAACGTGCCGCCGCACAGTTGGCTAGGCCGAAATCCCGGGTCCGGTCCGCCGTGTGTCGCGTGTCATTTCACCGAGACATGGGTCGCAGCGCATGATCTTTCGACAGCTGTTTGATAGCGAGTCCTTCACCTACACCTATCTGATTGCGAGCCGGCGAGGCGGCGAAGCTCTGATCATTGATCCGGTGCTGGACAAAGTAGATCGGTATATCCAGTTGCTGGATGAGCTTGACTTGAAGCTGGTCAAGGCCATCGATACGCATGTCCACGCCGATCACATCACCGGTCTTGGAGCACTTCGGGATCGCACGCGCTGCGTCACCGTTATGGGTGAGCAGAGCCAAACCGACGTGGTGTCGGTGCGCGTCGCCGAAGGGGACACGATCGACATCGAAGGCCTCACGCTCAAGGCAATCTATACGCCAGGCCATACCGATGACTCCTACAGTTTCATCATGGCCGACCGCGTGTTCACCGGCGATACCTTGTTCATCCGCGGTACGGGCCGGACGGACTTTCAACATGGCGATCCCGCCATGCAATATGACTCCCTGTTCAATAAGCTATTGAAACTGCCGGACGAGACATTGGTCTATCCGTGCCACGACTATAAGGGCGACACGGTCAGTACCATCGGCGAAGAGAAAGCATACAATCCCCGGCTTCAGGTCGACTCGGTCGATCAATATGTCGAGATCATGAACAATCTGAATCTCGCCAATCCGAAAATGATGGATGTCGCTGTGCCGGCCAATCTCAAGGTCGGCATGTCGCAAGACGAGATTGAGAGCCGTGGTTGGTCGATGGACGTGGACGCGGCGCTATCGCTCATCGATGCCGACAATGTGAGTTTGATCGATTTGCGCGACCGATCCGAGCGCGAGCGCCACGGTGAAATTCCGGGCTCCGTGCACGCGCCCTACACGGATCTGGAAGAAAATATTGGCCGCCACGGCGTGTTGCGCCAATTGTCGGATTCGGGCCGTAAGTTGGTGTTTTATTGCGCGTTTGGTGAGCGCAGCGCCATGGCCGTGCAGGCGTCGCAAGAAGCCGGCCTCAGCTGCGCGTGCCACATAGCCGGTGGTATCGATGCTTGGAAAAAAGCCCACGGACCGCTGGAAAATCCAAGCTAGTCGCGTTGGTAACGCCTATTCGTGTGACTCGCTCGATAGTGTGCTAAGTACAATGTCCGCCACCAAGGCGTACCCCTCTTCCGTGTAATGCCCGGCATACATCGCGGCGGGCGAGGGCCTGCCATCGAAGTCCGAGGCCACATCGATAGTCTTTACGCCCAGGCGGTCCAGAGTCTGCAAGACGGCGTGCTTGTAGCCGTTTGCGTCGAGGCGGCCGAGCGGCGTGCGATACCGAACTTCACCCGGTAGATACAGAAATAGCAATGTGCCGCCCCAGCCTTCGGTCAGCGCCTTGCTTTCGGATATGATGTGAGCCATGTCCGCGAGTGCTTGGGGTCGAAAACCATAGGTCAGGCCAAGCCGCGTTCGTAGATTGCGGAACAAGGCAATGTCCTGCCACCGTAGGCTCGGTTTCGACCCAGACGGTCCAGTTTTCTCCGACGCATGGGCCAGGAATTTCTCCAGTGCGCGATCAATCACGTCTTGCTTGTCCATCAGGCCTTGTCGCGCCTGAGCCGCGTCGTCGAAGTAAGCGCGGAGCGGCGGTGCGCTCATCTCGTCGAGAATATCCTTTGTCAGGTCGTTGCCTTCGTAATAGCTCCAAACCACGAACTTAGGTTTCAGGACCGGCCCATATTCGGCGAGCGCGGCAAACTCGCTCAACGGCCCGTTGCCGCCGCATCCGAGATTGACGGTGTTCGGGCGATTCTCGCGAACTACATCGACGAAGCCAAGTCCGGGCGCGACATCAGCGCCAAAAGCGAAACTGTCGCCCACCACCAAAACGTCGATCGCTCCGGCGGCCCAGACGTTGTCCGGATTATTGAATCCGAACCGGTCGGTCTTAAGGTCAGCTTGCGTGCCATCCGCTAACGCGACACGAACGAGTCTGTGGCCAATACCGCCGAGCGGGAGAATTGGGCCCTCGGGCGTCTCGAGTCCGCCCAAGGCGGCGAGTTGGCGCGGGCAAACTTGCACGCTATGCATCGCAGGTTGCGTTTCTGTGATTTCGTACGCCGCGATATTGATCCGCAGCTCCTCGTAGGCGAGCCAAGTTTCCGCCGCAACTAACGCGATGCTGGCTGCCGCCATGTTCGCCACGATCAGCCAACGATATCGTCGCCACACCGTCACGGTCAGAAGCAAGAGCGCGGCCAGTCCCACCGGCGCGACCACATACAGCCCGATCCGCACCGGCGATACCAGGTGTCCGGCAAACCAGGCGACAAGACCGATACCGAGTAATATCAGAGCCAGTAACGGCGCCCCGACATACAGAAGTGAATCGAGCACCTTGCCAATCTTCATCGCCATCCCCCAGCCTGGCGCGGATCGGCAAGGGTACTACGCTTCGGCGCTTGGACGGGCGGAAAATGCCGTAAACCACCGATGGATGTTCGGATAACGCGTCTCTATGCCCATCTCAAAACGGTTCGCCATGTTGATGACGAAGAAACAGGTGATGTCGGCGATGCTGACATTTGGCCCGGCAATGAACTCATTGTCCGCCAATTGCGGCTCAAGGCGACCGAGAAAAATGTCCAGCATTTCTTTACCACGTTCGACCATAGCGGGAAGTTGCGGGAGATCGGTGCGCGTTCCCGGCACCACGCGCCCCGCGAACAACGGTATGTCGTTGCGTGTCGCGTGAAGCGCGGGCAAGAAGCCGTCAAGTTCGACGCGACGGTTCCACATGTCAATGATCGCACGTTCCTCCGGTGTGCGGCCAAAGAGGGATGGTTCCGGGTTCAGTTCCTCAAGATATCGGCAAACCGAAATTGACTCTGCGATCACCGTGCCGTCGTCGAGTTCGAGGAACGGCACACAATGAAACGGGTTCATCGACGTGAACGGTTCTTTGAATTGATCATCGTCGCGCACATTGAGCTCGACGACCGGCAATTCGATGTCTTTTTCGACAAGAAACATGCGCACGCGCTTGGAATTCGCGGCTGGTCCGAAGTCATATAGTTTCACGATCTTGGCCCCATGAGTTGGCGTTGACAGTTTGATGTTTCGGTCAGTTTTGCGACATGCGGCCGACACGTCTTCGAGTCAGGTCCACGAATTTGTCACGACAACCTTGCCCGTGGGTGAGCCGTGCTCCGCCGTTTGATGCGCGTCCCCGATAGAGTCGAATGTGAATTGCCGCTCATCCACCAGCGGGCGGAAATCGCCGCCCGCGACCATGTCGGCTGTGGCGGTCAGGATCTCTCCGACTTCTTCGGCACGATCGCCGGACACGATCGGGCGGCCGGCGAACACGCTTTTGAACGTCAGCCATTTCGCCTGAAAACCCGGTTGGGTCGGGAAATGGCCGAGTATGTCCAGAATGGTGCCGAAATCTTTGACCGCGAGCACCGACGCGTCGATCGATGGTTCGCCGGGCGTGTTGTACACATAGTCGAAGCCCGCACCGTTCGTCGCATCCGCGCCCCACTCCGCTGGCGCAGACGCGGCATTCAATTACCCGACG
>JANQOH010000353.1 GCA_028289725.1 Alphaproteobacteria bacterium | reverse complement strand
ATGGTCCGGCCCACGGCGCCCAAATGGGTCCAGCAATGCTCGACGTCGCTCACCGTATCGTCTTCCGTCGCGCCTTCAAAAGCGACGACGACGACTTCGCGGCCCTGTTCCAGGCACGCTTCAACGATTTGCCGTGGCAAACTGCCACCACCGGCCAAAACGCCGAGCTTAGGCGGCACGTTCGAGCTTGGGTTGGCAGATGGCGCGCGAACTGTCGGACCGGATGAAGTTGACAATGTCCATCACCGGTTCATTGCCGCCAAACTCATCCGCGACATCGTCCAAACGTTCGGCCATGGTGCCTTCTTCCGCGAACAATAGGCGGTACGCTTTCCGCAGGTCGTGAATCACGTCACGCGAAAAACCGCGACGCTTGAGCCCGACAACGTTGAGCCCCGACAAATGGGCCCTGTTGCCCATGACTGAGCCGTACGGAATGACATCGCCCTCGACACCGCTCATGCCCCCGACCATGGCGTGACGGCCGATCCGAGCGAACTGATGCACCGCGCTCAACCCACCCAATATCGCATAGTCACCAACCTCGACATGGCCCGCCAGAGTCGCGTTGTTCGCGAGGATCGCGTGGTTGCCGACTTGGCAATCATGGGCCACATGAGCGCCGACCATGAACAAACAATTGTCCCCGACGCGCGTGGTCATGCCACCGCCTTCGGTGCCCGGGTTCATCGTGACATGTTCACGAATAACGTTGTCTCGCCCAATTATCAGCTCGGACGGTTCGCCCCGATATTTGAGGTCCTGCGGTTGGTGACCAATCGAGGCAAACGGAAATATCCGCGTTCCGGCACCAACGGTCGTCCGGCCGGCGAGAACGACATGCGACTCGAGCACGACGCCCTTGTCGAGCGTCACATCCGATCCGACCGAACAAAAGGGACCGACGGCGACGCCCGCCGCGAGTTTCGCGCCATCCTCGATCACCGCCGTCGGATGAATCGCGGGCGCCGTATCAATAATTTCGGCTGTCATTTCAGCGTAATTCCCAAATGCCGTCGTCACTCGTCCAAAATCATCGCGGCAATGGTGGCTTCAGCGACGAGCGCTTCATCAACGCTCACCTTGCACGCGAACTTCCAGACGTTGCGACGGTTTTGCAACTTGCTCACATGAATAAACATGGTGTCGCCCGGCACGACTGGCTTGCGAAATCTCGCACCGTCAATGCTCATGAAATAAACCAACTTCCCTTCAGCGTCCGGGCCCAAAGTGTGCACCACGAATAGCCCGGCGGTTTGAGCCATTGATTCAATGATCAACACACCGGGCGTCACCGGCGCGGCGGGAAAATGGCCCACGAAATGAGGCTCATTTACCGTGACATTCTTAATCGCCGTGGCGCTCTCATTCGGTACGATCTCCACCACACGGTCGACCAGTAGAAACGGGTACCGGTGCGGGATCATTTCCATGACCCGCTGAATGTCGATGTCCGCGACGGCAGCCGTCGTTTCTGTGGTCATTCAACCCTGCTCCTTCCGACCGCGCTTGACCATTCGGCCCAACATCACACTTATTCTTCGCCACTCCCGCACCGGGCGAGCCGGTATTCCGGCATAGGTCTCACCCGCTGGGATATCTCCGGACACGCCCGACTTGGCTGCCAGAACCGCGCCGTCCCCAATGCGCAAATGCCCGGCGATCCCAACTTGGCCCGCGAGCACAGCAAAATTCCCGACCTGTGTGCTGCCGGAAATACCGACTTGCGCAACCACCAGGCAGCCACGGCCAATTCGCACATTGTGGCCGATCTGAACCAAATTATCGATTTTGCACCCGGCGCCGATCACCGTATCTGGGCCAGCACCTCGATCAATCGTCGTATTGGCGCCGATTTCCACATCATCTTCAATGACCACCCGGCCCAATTGTGGCACCTTTCGATGGCCGTCTGCGCCAGGTGCAAATCCGAATCCGTCCTGTCCGATCCGAACTCCGGGGTGCACTCTCACTTTGGCGCCCAGTATGCAGTGATTGAGGGATGCGCTGTCACCAATATCGCAGTCATCGCCTACTTCGACGCCAGGACCAATCACGGTATTCGCCCGGATTCGACATCGCGCGCCAATTCGCGCTTGCGCACCAATGACCGCCCCAGGATCGACTTGGCAGCCCTCCGACACGGTCGCGGAGGCGTCGATATGGCAGGCGACACTAATCCCGGGGGCGTCAATTGGAACGATCGGATAAAAGAGCTGCGCGGCAGCGGCATAGGATCGATAGGGCTGATCAGACAGCAGCAATGCCGTATTGGCCGGTGCGCGTTCCCGCTGGGCATTTGCGATGATCACCGCGCCCGCCTTGGTTGAGGCGAGCGCGTCGCTATATTTGGGGTTCTCAAAGAAGCTGACGTGGTTGGCGTCCGCCGTCTCCAACGGGGCGACATCCTCGATTGACTTATCCGGGTCCGCGTCCGATGACAACTCGGCGCCAATGCGTCCGGCCAATTCCCCCAGAGTGATCGGCTCAGGGCGCCCAAAGAAACGTTGGTCGGGCATCGGACGCCAAATTTTGCTGGACTATTCCTGCGGCGCGGGGGGCGTCGTCGACACTGACGGGAGCTCAGCGTTGAGCGCTTCGAGCGCACGATCCGAAAACTCCAAACCCTTCGTCACCAACAGGAGCTGCGACTTGTCGAGAACGAGGCCCAAGCTCATTTCATCGGCAAGACGGGCGATAATTTTCAGTGCCGCTACCTGGATTTGTTGCATGCCATAGGCGAGCGACTCTTCGAGCTGCCTGTTACGCTCGGCGACTTCGCGCTGCAGCGCCTCGACCTTCTGCGAAAACTCGACCTCACGCGCCGCAAAAGCCTCGGCAGACAAGATCGTCCGTTGCCGCTCCAGTTCGGCCTGCTGTTCGCGCAGTTCATTTTCGCGCGCACTGATCTGTTCGCGGTATGCGGTCTGCTGCGCCTCAATCTCACCGCGCACTTTTTCCGCGGCAGTGGAATCGCGCATGATCCTCTGCAGGTCAACGACCCCCAGTCGCGGATTACGATCCGGCTCTTCGTCTTGCGCCGCAGCCGGCGCGGCTGTCAGAAAAACAGCCATCATCAGTGCCAGAGCGGTCAGGCACATACAAAATCGCTTCGGGCTCACGAAAATTCTCCACTGTGTGTGTTATCAGAACCGCTCCGCTTGCTGCGGTCGCGGACATGGCCCCCGCTCAGAAAAACGATCCAAATCCAAAACTCAGTATCTCAGTCTCGTCAAATCCTTCCTTGCGCACCGCTTTCGCCAGGTCGAGCCTGACCGGACCAAACGGCGACGCCCAAGAAACGCCCACCCCCACTGACACACGAACACTGCCAGTATCCACAGCGCTCAGGTTGGTCGTATCGACGTCCTTCAGCGTGCCGGCGATAGAAAATACCCGCCCTTTCACGCCAAGCTCATTTGGCAAACCGATCGGGAACGCAAGTTCTAAAGTGCCCTTGTAGAGCAGATTGCCGCCCAAAGCACTATCCTGATTGGTATCCCTGGGTCCCAGGCCGCCCACCGCAAAGCCTCGGAAACTGTTGCCGCCAAGGAAGAAACGATCCGAAATCAGAATTCGTTCGTCTTGTTTGAAAGAAAAGATATAGCCGGCCTCGCCGATACCCGACGCCACCCAGTCATCCCAGAAGGAATAGTAGTATCCCGCGCCAACCGTTTGCGACAGGAAGTTCTTGTCGCCGCCCAGGCCCGCGACCGCAACGGAATAACGCCCAAAATAGCCCTCCGTGGGCTCCGTGGCGCTATCGCGACGATCATAAAGCAAGGTCGTGTCGACCCGCGAAATCAAATCCTTACCCGCTTGGTCCAAAACCGATTGCGGTGCATCGGACTCCGGCAGAATTTCCTCTTGTGAAATCGTATATCGAACCGATTGGGTCAAATACTCGGAAAGCGGATATGCGCCGCGAAGCGATAAGCCGAGATCGCGGCTATCGAAGGACGAATTCTGGAATTCGCGCTCACGCCGGAATGCGTCAAAACCAGCGGCGAAGTCGCGGTTCAGGAAATATGGCTCGGTGAAGCTCAGATCGAGATCCTGCGTCACCGCCGAAATGATGAACTGCAGCGACAAATCTTGACCACGCCCGAGCAGATTTCGTTCGCGAATGCCGACTGAACCCGTTGGACCGTCTGTCGTCGAGAAACCGCCACCGAATGTGACCTCACCAGTCGATTGTTCTTCGACATCGACATTCACAATGACCTGGTCGGCGGCGTCGCCAGGCTGGTCATTGATATCGACACGCGAGAAGAATCCGAGGTTTTGGATCAATGTCCGCGATCGCCGCAAGCGCGCAGCATTAAAAGCGTCGCCTTCCGCCAGCCGAATGTTGCGGCGTATGACGCGATCCAGCGTGCGTACATTGCCCGTAATATCAATCCGTTGAACGTAGATACGATCGCCTTCGGCAATCCGATAGGTAACATCGATTGCTTTTTCGTCACGCCGTCGGACGATCTGCGGCTCAATATCCACAAACGCAAAGCCTTGGGACCCGATCTCATCCGTCAGGTCTTGAATGTTCTCTTCGACTTCTTCGGCGTTGTACCAATCGCCTTCATCGGTCGTCACGCGTGACTCAACTGTCTCCAGATCGAATTCCGGCAGTTCATTGACCATATCGATCGTGCCGAAACGGTAGCGATCGCCTTCTTCCATGGTGAAGGTGATGAAGAAAGCCGATCGATCCGGCGTCAACTCAGCGACCGCGCTGATCACGCGGAAGTCCGCAAACCCTTCCTTCAAGTAAAACCGGCGGAGCAGTTCGCGATCGAAGCTCAATCGATCCGGATCGTAAGAATCATTGGTCGAGAAAAAACGCCACCAGCGTGTCTGCTTGGTTTGAATTGCCTCGCGCAGAGTGCCGTCCGAAAAATTCTCGTTGCCAATGAAAACAATACGTTGGACGCCGGTCAGCGGACCCTCGCTAATTTCGAAAACGAGGTCGACGCGGTTTTGTTCCAGTTGGATGACTTTGGGTTCGACGGTGGCCGCGAACCGGCCGCTGCGACGATAGAGTTCGAGGATACGCGAGACGTCGGTTTGAACGCGGGTCCGCGTATAGACGGTCCGCGGCCTAAGTTGCACCTCGCCCTGAAGCACATCGTCTTCGATGCGCCGATTTCCTTCGAAAGCCAGGCGGTTGATGATCGGGTTTTCAACAACGTTTACGACCAAAGTGCCGCCTTGGCGGGTCAAGTTCACATCGGCGAACAGACCGGTCTCGAACAAGCTCTTCAAGGAGTCGTTGATACGGCCCGCGTCGAAGCGGTCACCGACGACGGTTTTCATGTAGGAAATAACTGTCGCGTCTTCGATCCGTTGGTTGCCCTCAACCCGAATTTCGGTGATGACATCGGACACGCCTGAATCCTGCGCCTCCACGGCCGTCCCCAGAACAACCCAAGCCGCGAGCGCCAGCCACGCGAAAACCGCCACTTTTTGTAGCGTACCTGTCCGCATTATTTCCCCCGCCACAATTCTCTTAACCCACGATTTTCGCGAAAAACTCCAGAACCGCCGGCCTCGTCAGATCGTTGAAGGTCGCATAGGCCATCAAACTAATGACCACCGCGAAGCCGATCATGAAACCAACTTCTTGCGCGCGTTCGCCGAGCGGTCGGCCCCGCACGGCTTCGAACGCGTAAAACGCCAAATGCCCGCCATCCAACAACGGGATCGGAAACAGATTTATCAGGCCAAGTGTCGCCGACAATATCACCACAAATTCGATCAGCGGCAAAAAGCCGGCCTCGGCGCTTTGACCCGACAATTGCGCGATCATGATCGGACCGCCAAGCTCACTCGAATCGCGACGCCCCGTGAGAATCTCGAACAAACCCTGCAAAGAGCGCTTAACCAGACTGTAAGTCTCCACCACGGCCGCGCCAAAAGCATTGATCGGCCCTAACCGGACATACTCTCCGGCGGCCACGCTGATGCCCATTTGGCCTACCATGTGGACATTCCCGAGTGGCCCGGTTCGTTCAACCGCGCGCGGCGTGACATCGATCGACAGCTCCGTACCGTCCCGAATCACGCCCATGTTCATGTCGACGCCAGGACTAAACATGACGATTTCGCGCAGTTCCTCGAATCGTTCAATCGTCTTCGAGTCGATTCGCACCACGCGGTCGCCCGCCATGAAGCCAGCTTCCTCGGCCGCCGACCCCTCCAATACCTCGCCAACAACGGCCGGTGTCGTCGGCTGACCGGCGCTCATATACAGAGCCATAAGAAGCGCGATCGCGAGCACAAAGTTCGCCATCGGTCCCGCGGCAACAACCGCCGCCCGCTGCGACAAAGGCTTAAAATGGAAACACACCGCGCGGTCAGCCGGTGTCATGCGTTCAATGTGCGATCCAATACGGCTTGATGGCCCCTCGTCGCCGAAAAACTTCACATAACCGCCAAGCGGCACCGCGCTCAACTTCCAACGCGTGCCCGATTTGGAGGTGTGACCGAACAATTCACGTCCAAACCCAATCGAAAAGACTTCGACCCTCACCCCGCACAATCGCGCGACGCCGTAATGCCCAAACTCGTGGATAAACACCACGACGGTGAAGACGGCCAGAAACCATAAAAGTGTCTGACCAAAATCAAGCAGGGCTTCCATCAAGGATCCTAATCGTAATTACGAACAGATAAATTAGGTGCTGTGGCGCGTATTGGCGATCAAACTATTGGCAATTGTTCGTGCGTGAAGATCGATATCGGTGACGTGATCAAGAGATTTAATTGGTTCGTGGTCGACCTGACCCAGAGTGTCCTCGACGATACGAACAATGTCGAGGAACCCGATTTTTTCATTTAGGAATCCGTGAACCGCGACTTCGTTCGCGGCGTTTAATGCCGTTGCAAATGCCCCCCCTTCGGTCAACGCTTCGCGGGCCAAGCGGATCGCCGGAAACCGATCGGTGTCCGGCTTCTCGAACGTCAGTTGCCCAATTTCCGCGAGGTCGAGTCGCGGCACGGGCGCATCGATCCGGTCCGGCCATGCAAGGCTGTACGAAATTGGCGTGCGCATGTCGGGCGAGCCCAGTTGCGCAAGTACGGATCCATCGCAGTACGCGACCATGCTGTGCACAACAGACTGCGGATGAACCAAAATTTCAATCTGGTCCGCATTTATGGGGAACAAGTGATAGGCTTCGATCAATTCCAAGCCCTTGTTCATCATCGTCGCGGAATCGATCGATATCTTCGCTCCCATATCCCAATTGGGGTGGGCAACAGCCTGGGCCGGCGTGGCTTTCGCCATGGCGGCGCGCTCGAACTCGCGGAACGGGCCGCCAGAGGCCGTCAAAATAACTTTCTCAACGCGTTCCGGCCGGACAAAATCGAACACTTGGAAGATTGCATTGTGTTCGGAATCCACGGGCAAAAGGGTCGCGCCGTGCCTGGTTACTTCGCCCAACATTAGGTCACCCGCACACACCAGGCATTCCTTGTTGGCAAGCGCGACAACCGCGCCGCGCCTCACCGCTTCCAATGTCGGTGCAAGACCTGCCGCCCCGACAATGCCTGCCATCACCCACTCCGCGGGCAGCGCGGCCGCCTCTTTCAGGGCGTCTTTTCCGGCGGCCACGCGGATGCTGGTTCCGGCCAGCGCTTGTTTGAGCTCAGTGTACCGCTGCTCATCGGCAACGACGGCCAGAGACGGTCGCAGACGGCGGGCCTGTTCGGCCAGCAACTCGACGTTCTTTAGCGCGGTTAGCGCTTGCACGCTGTATGCATCTCGATTGGCGTCGATCAGGCTCACCGTGTTGCAGCCGATCGATCCAGTCGAACCCAGTATGGTCACACTGCGCGGCGCTTCGGACTTTGGCAGCGCACTAATCGCCATGCGATCTCCTAAAGCTTGATGAGCCATGCCAAAACCGCCAGTCCTGGCGCCGCCGTCATCACTCCGTCCACGCGATCCAACAATCCACCATGCCCCGGAATCAGGTTTCCCGAATCTTTGACCCCTTTGCGGCGTTTCAGCAACGATTCGAACAAATCGCCGAGTTGTGCCACGACCGCCAGTACGGCTCCAATGAACGCTCCCATATGGGCGCCCGCAATGCCGACGGCCCAGGCAAACACACCACCGACCGCAGCCGCGCATCCGACTCCGCCGAACAGTCCCGACCAAGTCTTGCCCGGACTGACGGCCCGCGCAAGCTTAGCGCCGCCAAACGAACGGCCCACGAAGTAAGCCCCGATATCGGTCGCCCAAACCACCAAAAACAGCCAAAGAACGAGTTCAAACCCGTACTCTGGCCGCATTCGTAGCCACATCAGCGCAACACAGGCACCGCCGACATAGAGCGGGCCGAGGGCAGAAAAGCCGCGATCAGGCGAATCGGCCGGTGCCATAACGCCGATCGCGAGCGCGGCCACCGCCATCACCAGAAGTCCCCATACGGGATATCCGAAGAAAGTCGCTGCGGCCGCCACGGAGCAAAGCGAAGCGAGTACCAGTGCGCCACCCCACGTTTCGACCAAAGCGACCCACTCGCGCGCCAGCAGATAACTCACCCCAATTAGCAGCGCCAAAAAGACGGGGCCGCCCAGCCATATTAAGGCGAGCGTGAGTGGCGCCAGGACCGCGGCGGAAATCACCCGTAAGCGCAATTCGGGCGAAAGGGTCATATCACGTACTGGAACCGCCATAGCGACGCTCTCGGCGTCGATATTCACGAATCGATTCCTCCAATTCCTTACGGCCAAAATCTGGCCACAGGACGGGCGTGAAAACCAATTCCGTATACGCGGTCTGCCAAAGCAAGAAATTGCTCAATCGATGCTCACCACTGGTGCGGATCAATAGGTCTGGATCGGGAATGCCGTCCGTTTGCAAATGCGCCTCGATGACGCTGGCGGTGATCGCATTGGCCTCGATCAGTCCGCCTGACACCTCACGAGCGATTTCTTGGACGGCGGCCACGATCTCGTTGCGCCCGCCGTAGTTCAGGGCCACTGTCAGCGTCAGCCCGCCATTTTTGGCCGTCGCCTCCTCGGCCTCCCGGATCAGATCCTGGATATCTGAATCCAAACCAGCCCGATCCCCGATGACCCGGAGGCGAACGCCATTCGTCGCAAGCTCCGCCAGCTCCCGCCGCAAATAGAGGCGCAAAAGCGACATCAAGTCCTGCACTTCGTCAGCCGGCCGTTTCCAGTTCTCGGACGAGAACGCGTAGAGCGTCAGAAAATCGACACCAAGCTCGCCGCAGGCCCGAACCGTGGCACGCACCGCATCCGCGCCCCGTTGATGGCCGGCGACGCGCGGCAGCCCACGACTGATCGCCCACCGTCCATTGCCGTCCATGATGATCGCGATGTGCTTGGGCGGCGCGGCGTGTGTGTCTCGCGAGGTGGCGGTTTCCATCACACCTGTTAGACCTGCAGGATTTCCTGTTCCTTATGTTCCATGGCCTCGCCGATCGACTTGATCATGGCATCCGTGAGTGTCTGGACCTCGTCGGCGTTCTGACGATGCTCGTCTTCTGAAATCTCGCCGTCCTTTTCCATGCGCTTGAGATTGTCCATGCCGTCCCGGCGCACATTGCGCACGGCAATACGGGCCTCCTCCGCATATTTGTGCGCAACCTTGGCCAATTCCTTGCGCCGCTCCTCGGTCAGTTCCGGAATTGGCACCCGGACCAGCTGCCCGTCGCTCATCGGATTGAGACCCAAGCCGCCGTCCCGGATCGCCGTCTCGACCGCTTTGGTCATCGACTTGTCCCAAACTTGAACCGTGATCAAACGGGCCTCGGGAACACTGACGGTTGCGACTTGATTGAGCGGCATTTGAGAGCCATAGGCATCGACCTGGATCGGATCGAGCAAACTCGTGGACGCTCGGCCGGTTCGCAGCCCTCCATATTCGCGCTTGAGAACTTCAAGCGCCCCCTGCATGCGACGGCGCAGGTCGGCGAGGTCGAAGGACGCCATTTCTTACCTCCCCACATTGATGGTGGTGAATTTTCCCGAACCGCAGATTACATCCCGGAATCCGCCGGCGCTATGAATGGAGAACACCAAAATTGGGATTTCGTTCTCTCGCGCCAGCGAAATTGCGGATGCATCCATCACTTTCAGGTCGTCGCGCAGCACTTGAGCGTAGCTCAAGGAGTCGTATCGCGTCGCGTTGGGATCGGTCCTTGGGTCCGATGAATAGACCCCGTCGACCTGGGTCCCCTTGAGCAGCGCATTGCAACCGAGTTCCGCGGCCCGAAGCGCGGCGGCGGTATCGGTGGTGAAATAAGGATTGCCGGATCCCGCCGCGCAAATCACCACGCGCCCGCGTTCCATATGCCTGACGGCGCGCCGCCGGATGTACGGTTCGCAAATGGTTTGCATCGGAATCGCCGAAAGCACGCGCGTCGGCACCGACATGCCCTCCAGCGTGCTCTGCAGCGCCATGGCATTGATCACGGTCGCCAGCATGCCCATGCCGTCCGCGGTCGGCCGGTCAATCCCCGCGGCGACGCCAGCGATGCCACGAAAAATATTGCCGCCACCAACGACGAGACAGACCTGAACACCCATCTGATGGACTTGACGAATATCGGCGGCGATCCGGGAAACAGCTTCGGGATCAAATCCGAAGACCTGAGATCCCATCAGAGCCTCGCCGGACAATTTGAGCAGGACGCGCGCGTAACGCGCCGAAGCAGCCGTTGCTACCGCTTCCTCTGACGCCATCCGTGTCCTCCCGTGCCTCGGTCAATCGGAGGTATAGTACCGGCAGCACGCCCCCGCGATTGGCCGGATGTCAGCGTCGTACCGCGATGTACGAGACAGCACGATACGCGGCGGTTCCTGTTGGAGCAATCTCGACGCCCCAACAGGCGTAGGAATGAACGCTTCGTTCAGCCACTCCCAACTTGGGCCGCGACCTCGGCCGCGAAGTCTTCCTCTTCTTTCTCGACGCCTTCGCCAAGCTCAAAACGCAAAAAACCGGTGATGGTGATTGGCGCACCGGCGTCCTTGGCAGCGGCCTCGATGGCATCGGAAACCTTGGTTTCGCCATCGATGACGAAGGTTTGCTCGGTCAGTACGACTTCTTCGTAGAACTTGCGCAACCGCCCTTCGATCATCTTCTCGATGATGTTCTCGGGTTTT
>JANQOH010000347.1 GCA_028289725.1 Alphaproteobacteria bacterium | reverse complement strand
GTTGCCGTCGGCGACGTAAATGAATTCTTGCGGGCGGCTGCTTCCGTCCAAGCCCTTCTCCCAAACCATCGCGGTGGTGGGCGTCAGGATGATCGGCTCTGCGGGCTGCTGAATGTTGTCGGTTTCAATATCGGTTTCGATATCGAATTCAGGGCGTGGAATGAGGCCATCAATACCAACCGCGCGGATATGCGGCTCATTCAAGTCAGCCGGGTTGATCGAACCGTCATTGCCGCGGCCGCCGGTGCCGCTGGGCGTGCCGCCCGCGCCGCCATCGGTGCCGCCCGCCGCGGTGGGCGCAAATGCGTCAAGGCTGGCAAACTCAGGAACCGTCAATGCCGATTGGCCGTCGCCATAGGTTTGGCCGGTGTCCGAGAACACCATGCGGACCTGCGCGCCTTCTTCCAACAGCGCAAACAGGCCTTCGATGAGCACCGTGCCGTCATCGGTTGTCACCTGGACGTCTTGATCGCCGATCACCTCGACAATCACGTTCGGCGCTGCCGGGTTGCCGTATGGAATGTCGACGAACTGAACTTCCTGGCCTTCTTCAACCGGAATGTTCGTGACTGGCGGGACCGGATACGCTGCGACTACTTCCCCAGTGGCGATGTCGATGACATGTACGAGTGCCATTTTTTGCTTGCCCTTTTTTCAGTTCGAAGGGACTTCTTTGTTAGGTCCCTATCAAACGTTAATGCCTTGATTTGGCTTTATAATATTTCGCGCCGAAGCGCCCTGCTTCCCCCTCTGGACCCGGTTGTCTTGGTGCCGCTCAACCACCGCGAAACCGCCTAGCGAATCCTTCAGGCGTCGGGATTTTGCCCCGAAGTCCACGCGACCGCATGATGCATATGCACTATGCATCGCATTTTATTGAAATTTTCTACGGTAAAGGCGCGCCGAACGTCCGACGGGAACGGACCCGTCTCGGCAGACCTTTCGAATGTATTTGCGGGCCGGGATCGTTACGCGGTCGGGCGAATTTGGCTGTTCGACCAGATTGCCGCCTCACCGAGCCAACCTGATCCGGGATATTGGGTCCTTAAAGGCGAGTTATATTAAAGAATATCGACTGTATCGGGAATTATTTGCCTCGATGCGAGCAGATCGAATTGATCCACTTCGACCGTACGCGCCGTGCTCCCGCGTCATCGATGACGGGCATAGATTAGGCCGGCGTTTGCGCGCTTTCTAGATACGCTGCGATGTCCGCTAGCGTGCCGAACGCGACGACCATCTCCGGCGGCACTTCCCCAGCCGTTTCTTCCTCGATCGCCATGATTAGTCTCATATGTGCAAGACTGTCCCAAGGCTCAAATGCGCCGATCGCCGCATCGTCGCCAACGTCCGCGGTGGCGCAACCAGTCGCGGCCGCGAGCAAGCGTCGGGCGGTTTCAAGCGCTTCAATATCGTGTGGATTCGTCATTATTCGTCCGTTTCCCGACTCGCGAGCCACTCTTCGCGCAATAGTCCAAATACATACTGGTCAATACGTTGACCTTTGACATTGACGATATGTTTGCGCAGTACACCTTCGCACGTAAAACCTTGGGCTTTGTAATTGAAAATAGAAGGAAAATTCCGTTCGTAGGGCGTGCCCCAGACTTTGTCGACTTTTACAACCTCAAACAGAAAATCGATGATGGCGGCACGCGTTTCCAGCACCACGCCTTTGCCCCAATAGTCACGGTCCCCAATGACCACATTGGTTTGCGCGGACCGGAATTTATTGTCGACATAAATTGTGAAGAATCCGATGTGCACGCCGCCCGGTTCGGTGAAGACACCTAGGTGATATTTGGTCCGATTATCAAAGGACTTGATGTACCGCTTCAATTGCGTCCGATTCACCGATCGGGCCGGCGCGTTCAGGCCTTCCATAAGTTCGGGATCTTTGGCCCAAGCGATATATTTTTCGGAAACATCTTCCTCCCGCATCGAGCGCAGCAGGTAATTCTCCGTCTCCAAGATGACCGGCGGACCGGGTTTCGCCGCTACCTTCTTTGGTTTTCCGATAGGCACATTTGGCGAACCGACGCGCGATTCACTTTGCCCCGGTCGGTTCTTGGGATTTGTGACACGAAGAACCACCGGTCCGGTCGCGCCTCTTTTCGAATCTGGTGGCTGCACCAAGACCTTAACTCCTGCTCTTTAACATCCTCGCCGTCTTCCAAACGAACCGCGACGCCGACAATCTCGCCGGCCACCGGGTCCGGTACCCCGAAAGTACAAACTTCCGCGACGGCCGGGTGCCGTTCGATCATGAGGTCGACTTCTTCCGGATGCACCTTAATACCGGCACGGTTGATTTCGGTGCGCTTCCGGCCGGTCAGCCGTAATGTGCCGTCGGACTCAATACGGCCCACGTCACCAGTGCGAAACCAGCCGTCCCGCAAGACGCTGTCTGTCAGGTCCTGCTGCTTCAAATACCCTGTCATGCAAGATGGCGCCTGCAGCACCAATTCGCCTTCGCCGCTTTCATGCCGTCGGCCGGCGTCGTCGCAAACCGCGGCCCGCCCGCCCCAGAGTTTTCCGATCAAGCCGTCTTCCGGTGCGTAATCCTGTGCCGAGGCACCGGCGACCCAGTTTGCCGTTTCGGTTAGTCCGTACATGTTCACGACGTTCTTCGTTCCGGACCAGGCGATCACCTGATTCCATAGATCGGCTGACAGCGGCGCGGATCCGATGTGAATGCGCCGCATCGTTCCGGCGGTCGGCGGGCGGCCCGCCTTGAGGGCGAGCCGCCAAAAGGCAGGCACCGACGACATGAAGGTCATCGCGTGCTCATCGATCAGGGCGCCTAGTTTGCTGGCCGCGCGAAGGGCGTCGCCCGCCATCAAATACAAATCACATCCTGCCAAGAGCGGCGTGAGGCAATTGCCGATCAGGCCGTGTCCGAAATGGGTCGGCAGCACGCACATGGTACGCGCCATATCGTCCAATCCGATATGCCTTCGATTCAGATCCAGACGCGCGCCAAGCGATCGAAAGCTGTGAACCACGCCTTTCGGGACGCCGGTCGAACCGGACGTAAACAGAATTAACGCCGGATCGTCCGGCATCGGCTCCTGAGCCTCGGCTTGATTTACTGGCGCCGCTGTACCGAGAGCCTGCCGCGCGATCGAAATCGAACCCAATCGGGCATCCCAGTCGGTCTTGCCATCGTCCAAAACCAAAATGAGCGAAGGTTCGGTAAAGTCACACAGGTTCTCCAGCTCATTCGTACTGGATCCCGGATTGGTGCAAACGGCGCAGGCGCCACGCCGCCAAACCGCCAGCAAATCGATGAAGAAAGCCGGGCTGTCGCCGTGAACGATCATCACCCGGTCGCCGGGACCGATTCCGTGCTCCGCCAGCACCGTCGCGCCGGCGGCGACCCGGCGTTTTAGCGCGTTCGTCTCTACCGTTATTCCGGTGCTTAGGTCGCTGATCGTACCCAATGACTCAAACTGGATCGTATCGATGGTGCCCTCGTGTCCCGGTTTGGCGCGCGTTGTCCAATTTTCGATTACCCAAAGGACCGTGTATGGGTCATGGGTTTCTATTTGGTGACAATTGCAGTGTCTGTACAGCCAATTTGCGGGTTGGACCTATCGCCTATCAAGCACTGTGTCGATGGGGTGTTCCGATTTCTTAGATCGGCGCAAAGCGACTATCGTATCAGCAGGTCAAAGATCCCGTGACGTGCTCGTCCCGCGGCCCGCCGGAGCGGCGCCCAGAGCGATTTAGCGGGGCGGTCTATAGAATGGATATCGGGTCTTCCCGTTCGTGCCGACGGGCACCGTTCTTTTGGCAATTAGCTCGGCAAGTTGCCCGTGGTGCCGACAATAATCTCGGTCGCAGTTGCGCGGTCTTTCAAGAAGATCACGCCTTCGTGGGCGACCACTCTCATGCGCGTGGTTCTTGAACTGATCCGTTCGAATTCGATGTCGATTTCACGTTCAACGGCGGTCGCGGCGATTTCCCAACCCTCATCGTTCTCCTGGTCGCTTACCACTTTCATGTCCATATCGGACAAGGTCGTAAGCGTGGCACCTCGCAGCTCGTCGACTGTGTGATTGAAGGTCTTGTAGGCGACGCCATTGATTGTGTGGTCGACGCCGGCGCCACCGACAACGCCGCCGGCGGTGATAGCAAGCGCGACGCACCCCTGAAGACCGAAAATAAAAACCACCGCGATGCAACGCAGCGAATGACTGATGATCTGCTGATTATTCACCATACCACCTTGCCGAGCACGGCGCGCACCAGACGATGTGGAGCGCGCTCGTCTCAGGCCTCGACTTTTTGCTCTTCCCTTGATGAAAAATGGTCTGGATCGGGCAACTTGGCACAAATTGACGGTCTAATTTGGCGCTCAACCTGCCCCTTTGTGACGGCGATCACAGATTCGCGTCGGTGAGCTACTGGCCTCACCCACCAATCGGGAAAGCCGCGCTTCACTCTCCCTCATATGTAATCTTCTTGCCTGACCCATCGGGGTCCGTACCCGCGGGTCCCGGTCGCGCTGGTGTCTCGTCATTTCGAATCGGATAGTTTGCGGTCGGCGTGATTTTGCATTGAACCCGTCACGATTGTCCGACCAACAATCTGAGCGGCGCCTTCCACACTCTATGCTTTGGAATGGAGAACCCGAATGGGCCTGTTTTCGATTTGCCTGTCTCGCGTCATAACCGCAAGTGGTCGTGGCAGGGCTTGGGCCGCGGTTCTCTTCGCCACAATGCTGCTCGCTTCGACCGAAGCCGCGATCGCAGGTGACGATCCAAGTTACGTTACGTTCGGGGTTGGCGCCTTTGACATATTCGACGACCAGACTGCCGCGGAATTTGACCTTCAGCTCCGGCTCAATCGCGGCTTGTGGATATTTCTGCCACAAGCGGGTGTTTTCGCGACATCGGATGGTGCCTTATATGGGCACGTCGGGTTCTATTCGGATTTCGACCTCGGCAGCCGCTTGATCCTCAGCCCCAGTATCAGCGTTGGCGCCTATCATGACGGCGGCGGTAAGGACCTCGGCGGCGTGGTTGAGTTTCGCTCGGCAATCGAATTGGCCTATCGCTTCGACAACAAGTCGCGCGTGGGCCTGCAATTTGGCCATCTCTCAAACGCACACATCTACGATTCGAACCCCGGAGAAGAGTTCATCATCGTCAATTATTCTCTGCCGATTTCATTGAATTGACGACGAAGACAGTGCAAGGCCAGCGCGCCGCGAGCCTACTGAGATTTTCTAAAGATGATTGAGGTGTTGATCCCGCCAAATGCCAGGTTGTTGGTCATAATATACTCATTGTCCATTTCTATTCCGGATCCCATAATGTAATTCAGGTTCGCGCACTCGGGATCGACGTTTTCAAGATTTGCCGTCGGCGCGTACCAATTGTCCCGCATCATTTCGATAGCAAGCCAAGCTTCGACAGCGCCAGATGCCCCCAAATTGTGCCCGAAATAGCTCTTTAGCGAATTGATCGCGGTTCCTTCGCCTAGCACATTTGCGGTGGCGTGGCTTTCAGCGATGTCGCCCTGCTTGGTGGCGGTGCCGTGGCCGCTGACATATCGGATCGCCTCAGGCTGCAAATCCGCATCCGCCAGTGCCAAGCGAAGCGCCTGCTCTACCGTTTCTTGGCCCGGTTGGGTTATATGATTGCCATCCGAATTTGTGCCGAAACCGACAATTTCCGCGCAGATGGTCGCGCCGCGCGCCTTTGCGTGCTCCAATTCCTCCAGCACGAGAGTCGCCGCGCCTTCCCCAACCACCAGGCCATCACGATCCTTGTCGAACGGCCGTGGCGTTGTCTCTGGCTTGTCATTCTGAACGCTGGTCGCATAGAGAACATCGAACGCCGCCGCCATCGACGGACAAAGCTCTTCACCGCCGCCCGCGACCATCAAATCTTGGCGGCCAAACTTGATTGCTTCATAGGCATAACCAATGCCTTGGCTGCCCGACGTACATGCGCTTGAGGTTGGAATTATACGTCCGGTGCATCCGAAATATACCCCAATATTCACTGCGGCCGTATGGTTCATCATTCGGATGTAGCTGGTTCCGTTCAGTTTCTGCATGGTGCCTTCGGTTAGCATAGCAGCGAAATCGAGAACTGGGTTCGTGCTGCCAAATGACGAACCATAGGCGATCCCCATGCGACCGGATTGCACGACCGGGTCCTCAAGCAACCCAGCGGATTCCAAGGCCTTTTCCGTGGCGTATACAGCCATGCGCGCTACCGGCCCCATGCTGCGCAATTTTTTGCGTGGATACCGGCCTTCCACCGAGAACCCTTCGATCGGGGCGGCGAGCCGGGTGCTAAGGCCGTCGAACTTGTCCCATTCCGGCATGGTTCGGGTTCCGGTCCGCCCCTGTTCCATGGCGGCGCGAATATCGGACCACACCTCTCCAAGCGCGGTCAGACCGGCCATGCCGGTCACCACGACACGCCGGCTCATGCCATGCCTCCATTAACCGAGATCACTTGCCGGGTGATGTACGACGCTTTGTCCGAAGCAAGAAAGCCGACCAATGCAGCGACCTCTTCAGGCGTGCCGACGCGCCGCATGGGCACCATGGCCAAGACTTCGTCCAACGGCAAATCCTGGATCATTTCCGTGTCAATGAGTCCGGGCGCCACGCAATTGACGGTGATTTTTCGCTTTGCCAATTCAATCGCGAGAGACTTCACCGCGCCGATGAGCCCGGCTTTTGATGCGCTATAATTCACTTGGCCACGATTGCCCATCAAACCGGAAATGGATGACATAGCAACGATTCGGCCTCCCGCGCGCGCGCGAACCATAGGCATTATCAATGGGTGCAAGACGTTGTAAAAGCCGTCCAAATTGGTGGCCAAGACCGCGTCCCAGGCCTCGTCGCTCATCGCGGGAAAAGCGGCGTCCTGAGCAATACCGGCGTTGAGAACGACCCCATAATAAGCACCGTGTGCGGCGACATCGTGCTCCAACACTTCCCGACACTGGTCTCGGGTCGATACATCGAACTGGATCATTTGAGCCGTCCCGCCGTCCGACTTAATCGCATCGACGGTTTCTGTCGCCCCCTCCGTATCGCGGTGACAATGTGCGGTAACGGAAAACCCGTCACGTCCCAGCTGAACCGCAATTGCCCGGCCGATCGCTTTGCTTGCGCCGGTCACCAGTATCCGCTTTTCCATCAGTTCAATGGTCGATCAGCGACTGCTCCGATGAGTCTGCCGGCTGATACACGCTAAGGTTTGCCTCCGCCACGACCGTCTCATTAATCTGAATGTGGCAAGAGAACGACGACAATGCTTCCTTATAGATGGCCGAGACCTGGACAACAAGGCGTTCGCCCACGCGAAAATGGGCGGTTTTCGGTTCAAACTTCCGGGTCCCGAGCAGGAAGCCGACGCGCACCGGTCGGCCCTCGTCCAAGGCCTCAAAACCGCCGTAGGCGGCGATGGCCTGGGCCATGTATTCGATCCCGACATACGAGGGGACACCTTCCGATTGCAGGAAGTGGCTATTTTTGCGGATAGTCACCGCAGCGGTCAGGGTGTCGCCGTCATAGTCGATGACCTCGTCCAGCAAGATCATCGGCGGCGCGTGCGGCAGGAGGTCCTCAAGGCTGTAGCGCTTCGGGTCCATCTCACCAGCCGCGCCCCAACAGCACGCTGACATTGCTGCCGCCGAACGCGAACGAATTGCTCACCATGGTCGTCCGCGCTGGAATTCGGATCGGCTGAGTTTCGTCGACAAATTCGAGAGCAGGAAGCGCCGGGTCCGCGACACCGTCCCAACGGTGCGGCGGCAGCCGGTCGTCAAAATCCGGATGCAGCGCGAGCCACAGAAACGCGGTCTCGACGCCCCCCGCCGCGCCCAGCAAATGACCCGTCAAGGGCTTGGTGGAGCTGACCGGGGTTGTCCGGTCGAACAATTCTGAGACGGCCAAGGATTCCATGGCGTCGTTCAAAGGCGTCGCGGTGCCGTGCAAATTGACATAAGCGACGTCGGACGGCGCCAAGTCAGCCATGGCCAGAGCAAGCTTCATGGCCTCCCGCGCGCCCGCACCTGTTGGATCCGGTGCGCTTACATGATGCGCGTCCGAAGTTTCGCCCACACCCAGCAGTTCAACCGCCGCCGGTTCGCGGGTCACCAGAAAAACCGCTGCGCCTTCGCCGATCGTAATGCCGTCGCGGTTCGCGCTAAATGGATTGCAGACACGGTTCGACACCGCCTCCATCCCCGCAAAACCTGTCAGCGTAAGGCCACACAACGTGTCAGCGCCGCCGACGATAACGGCATCACACAGACCTTGCCGTAGCAGTCGGCGGGCCGAGGCGAAAGTTTTCCCGGACGACGAACAAGCGGTCGAGATCGTGTAAGCGGGCCCGGATATGGACAGGTAGCGCGCCGCAAAATCCGAAAGGCTACCCGGTTCTTGTTGCTGATAGTCGAACCATTCGGGCCACTCACCGGTGGCCCTCAAGTCTGCCAAAGCGCGCTGCCCTTCCGCCACGCCGGAAGTGCTCGTACCCAGCACGATACCGATGCGATCGGCGCCCCACCGTTCGACGGCTTCCCGGATTTCTGCATCGATTTGGTTTAGGGCCGCCAGCAAGACGCGATTGTTGCGGCTGTTCACCTTGCCGAATTCCGGCGGGAGGGCCGGCAACTCGCCCGCTAGCGCGCCGACTGGCACGGATCGACCCGGGATGTGCGCGTCGGACATCCGCAAGCCGTGACCGTCTCCTGCGAATAGGCCTGCGGCGACAGCGGCTTTGTCGTTGCCGAGCGGGCAAACGATGCCGAGCGCGTTTAGGTAGATCCGATCGTTCATGGGCCTGTCGGCGTCGATATTATCTTAAGGCTATAGTCTAAAGCGAAATTGCGAACCACCAGAGATCCATGCCACGGGGGCTGAAAATCCTCCCCATACTCAACTTGCATGAGCAGGTCGTCCGCCATCGCAATCTCGCGCGCATTGCCGGCAACGCGCAAGCGTGCACCGGTCTCGGCCAGACCCGCTCTCACCGCCTCGGCGGGCCAGTGCGCGATCACAATGTCGGCCAGAACATTCAGAGGCCGGACTTGCTCAGGCAGCCACGGCGCGGCGTCGATTGCGATGCCGTCGGCGCTCCATTCGATTTCCAACGCGCGCCGGCCGAGGGGATCGACCATCACCACGACGACCTTTCCATCCGCCGCCTTGATTTGCGATTGGAACTGAACCGGCGATCCGCCCGCCTCACCAAGCACGGCCTGCGCGGCTTCTATCGACGCCATGTCGCCGGTAAGGGGCGGCAAGGAGAAACTCACCCCGGGCGCGATCCGCGCACTTGGAAGCGGTGGATCCTTCACGCAGCCCGCGATCATTAGTAATCCAATTAATGAAAAAAATGTCAGTCGCACATCTAGGACAGTTGGCCCGCTAAGGCCGACAAATATCGCTCGGTTTCGGAGACGAACGGATTGCTCTGATCCCAAGCGTAACCTGCCAAAACGGACACGACCATTCTTTGAATGGAGTGATTGTCGCCAGGCGTACTGAAAATGATCTTTTGGAGCGAACCGTCATACCAAGCCTGGACAAAGTGCCGAAATGTGTCGATGCCCACGCGCAGAGATTTCGAATACTCTTCTTCCCAGTCGACAGTTTTGCCCGCTAAGTGCCGCATAACGGGATCGACGACCAAATCCGCGGATTTCAGCGCGATGGTCACACCCGACGAGAAAACCGGGTCCAAGAATTCTCCGGCATTGCCAAGTAATGCGTAATTCCGTCCGTGCAATGCCGAGGCACGGCGCGAATATCCGGCAATGCTGCCGACGTCCCGAGTTTCTTCAGCGTCATTCAGCAGCTGTTTCAGTTCTACAGCTTCGGTCACCAATCCCCAAAGCTGGTCACGATGCCCAGTGCCGCGTGCCGCCACTTGCGCCGGACGCCCGACCACCCCGAGCGAGGACGTGCCATCCGAAAACGGGATCAACCAATACCAAATATCGGGCTCGTCCGGATGTACCGTGATCAGAATTTTGTTTCGGTCGAATTGCTCATCGGTGATCCGATCGCGAACGTGAACGAATAACGCTTGCCGATTGGTCAGCTTCGCGTCTTCTTCAAGTCCCAGCAATCTTGGCAACACGCGCCCGAATCCGCTGGCGTCGAGGACAAACCGCGCGCGGACTTCGTAATCACGACCGGCCCTGTCGCGTACATTCAGCACCGCGGAACGCGCATCGAACGCCACGCCGGTGATGGTCTGGCCGAAACGCAACGCGCCGCCGACCGGTTCGATTTGATCGGCGAGAATTTTGTCGAACGTCGCACGTTGGACTTGGAAGGTTGTTCCCCAACCTTCGGTGTATTTTTCTCGAAAATCGATCACGCTGGTCTTGGGGCCGCGCCGAAACGATGCCCCGTTTTTGAGTTGGAAACCGTGATCGGTTACCGCACCGATGACGCCCGCACGCTCCAAGACCGGCATGGATTGCGGCAACAGGCTTTCACCGATGCTGAAGCGCGGAAACGTTTCTCTTTCGAGAACCAAAACATCCGTGCCGCGACGCGCCAGCATGACGGCCGCCACCGCGCCGGCCGGTCCGGCGCCGATGACCGCGACGTCACGTGTTTCGTGCGCTGCCACCAAGACCCTCGTCCTTGCCGTTCGTCCGTTCGGCGAGCGGCGCCAGCAAAAATGCGATCAAGATACCGACAAATACGGTCAATCCGAACGAGTGAACCACGGGAATTCCGCTGAATGCGAGCAATCCGAACGACAAAATCGTCGACGCTGCCGCCAAGCCATTGGCTAGGGCGTTGATATTGAGCCGAGACGGGTGCGATTCGCGACAAAAAAACGCGTAGTCGATCCCGATTGCGAACACCAGCACTAATGCCATCACATTGAAGAAGGTGATGGGCTCGCCGGTCAACGCGACGACGCAAGGCGCGATCACGACCGACGCAACGGGCGGCAGAAGTATCCGGAAGGCGCCGTGTGGGCGATAGCGCCACACCAAGACCGGCACCATCACCAAGACCGAAACGCCCAGCAAAATCAGCGCGACCTTGCGATATGTCCGGAACAAGGCACTGATGTCGGCTGCCGGATCGACATACTCCACGCCCGGGATGTCCGCGGCGGCGGCCTGGGCCTTATCGACATCAGACACGCCGCGGAGCAGAACAATGCTCACGTGTTGGTCCACGCCAAGGTTGGGGATCAGCAGATCGACGAGGGCACGCGGGGCATGGGCACGAAATTCATCCAGAGTTAAGGCCGGGCCATTTTCTGGCGCATCATCGATGTCAATTGGCAAGCCTGTGTCGGCTCTTAACCGTTCTCGAGCAGCTGTCCCTAGATGTTGTTGGACAAGGGCCGCATTCTCGGCCTGACGCGCCTCGGACGGGACGAATTGACTGATCGCTAGGACTTTCGTGACTCCACCCCTCTCGCGCAATGCCGCCAATCGCTCGCGCAAGAGTTCTTCTGTCGCCAAAACCTCTTCGTCTGACGAGCCGGTAACAACGTAAAACTGCAGACCTGGTTCCAATCCTGTGATTTCCCGGATCGCCTGTTCCTGCGAGACCAGATCGGCCGACAAAGCCTGAAACCGTCGGAGATCGTCTGAGACATTGAGCGCGGAACCGCCGACGATCGCAGCAACTGCGAGCACGGCCAAGGCCACATACCGATAAAGGCGCCTCGTTCCGTCGTGCCAAAGCGCTCTTGGCTCCGTCGCCACGCGCATCAGCCAAGCGTTGGCTTTTCGATCTGGTGATCGGTCGAGCACAGGAAACCAGATCACCACGGTGAGATAAGCCGCCGCCAAGCCAATCGCGGCAAATAGCGCAATCTGCCGCAGACCGGGAAACGGTGCCCATGCCAGCGTCAAGAACCCGATGCTGGACGTCACTAAGCCGAGCGTTGCCGCCGGCAATATATTGTCGAGTCGTTCCCGCGGTTTCGCGACAGCACCAAATCGCTCGCAGCAATAGTGCAGGGAATAATCGACCGAAATTCCAATGAGCCCGGCGCCGAACAACACCGCGATGAAATGGAGGCTGTCGAAAACCAGTAAGTTGACCGACAGCGCAACAATGAGACCCGACAAAATCGACAGAAGGGTGAGACCGATCGGCTGCAAACTGCCGAATGCCAGGAGGACAAGTACGATTACGCCGACGAGCGCAAAACCGCCGATGACCGTCGCCTCATTGAGACCTTGCCGAGCTCCCTCGTAGGCATAGAAAATCGCGCCGGCACGCAAGATCTCGATTGCGGATCCATCGCCCGAAAGCGTGGCGGTGTGCGCCGCTTCCCATGAGTCGAACCAAGCCATGAATCGGCGTTGGAACGAAAGCGCGTAGGGTTCGCCCGCCAACTTCGCCGAGACGACCGCATAGGTCTTGCCATTGGACCCGGATACGGTACCGCCCGCCGAAGAAACAAGACTATCTCTGAGAGCGCCAAGCGTGGCGACGTAATTGAAAAACAGCTGAAACGGATCAGCAAGCAAGAGTCGCGAATCGACGGACCCGATGGGTGAAAAAATCTGCGCGAGCGCGCGCTGATACAAAGCCGAAACCTGGCCCGATCGTAAAACGAGACGGTCCGTATCGGAGAGCAGCCCGGAGCGATGTCTGAACAAGAGCGCGCTCAGTTCTTGTTCAGCCGCGCGGCGGCTTTGATCACCGGTTTCCGAGATCAAATCGCTATCCGCAAGCGCGCGCGCAAACGCGGCGGCCGTAGACTCGGCCACAGCCGCGTCTTCATGACCAAATAGGAACATGATGTCTCGTGACAGACTATCCGCGCTGGCTTGGCTGACGGCCGCTCTAACACTTTGGCCATCTTCTTCCGGCAGGAGAGCCATCAGATCTGATGAGAGCGCAACACCATCACGAAATCGGTCCGCGACATGGACCAAGGAGCCACCGACGAGAACAAGCCAAAAGAGAGCCGAAGCCAGCCTCACGGCGCTGCAGCGCTTCCGTAAACAATGTCCAGCAGTGCAGCTTCATCATCCGTCAAGGATCGATCAGACAAAACGTGATCGGTGAAACTAAGGGTATCTCGGTCACCGTTCGGCTTCCGCACCTCAACATTCTCCACAAAATCCGAACCGGCAACCGATATCGCTTCCATTTGTTTGGTCAGATATTCCGACTTCGGTGTCAGCGCGTAAGCCCACGAAGTTCCGGCGACTTCCGTGGACACGATGTGAAATGCCGCATCCATCTCGTCGGCCGGCGCGCCGCGCAACAATCCCGTGATGATGCCAAAAATATCTATAGTCGCCGCTTCGGCCGGCACCACATCCACCGGCGGTTCTCCCGGCAATACTTGCACGAACCGAGACGGTGTGATCACCAGATCAAACTGTAGCGGATCTTCGGTTCGCCAAAGTACGCCACGGTCCCCCACGACAACGAACCGGCCATTCGACACCAACGGCGTTTCGAATCCACTCAGTTGACGTTGCTGCTCAAAGCGTCCGCGCAACACCTGGTCTGGTTCTACAACAAGGCTGGGGCCCGCCGCCAACAAGGCCGACGCGAAAATGCAAACCGCCGCTACGGCGAAAACGTGATACCCGGCGCGCCTCATAGAAGAGCTTCGACCTTCCGACGAAAAACCGCGGGCGACTCGAAGCACATTTCCTGCGTTGCCGCGTCGACGGCCACTTGAACCGTATGGGCGCGGGTCAATCGTTCGCCGGTCTCGGCATCGCTAATCAAATAGTCGATCTTAAGGCGTGTTTCGAATTCCTTCAGCGTGGCGCGAACCCGTACATCTTGGCGGAACTTGATCGGGCGAACATACTTAATTCGCATATCAACGATTGGCCAAAGGTAACCGGATTCAGCCATTTGATCGTAGTCATAGTCGATTTTTTCGAGTAGCTCGCACCGCGCTTCCTCGAGAAACGTCGCATAATTGCCATGCCACACAATGTTCATGGGATCCAAATGATAGAAGTGGGCTCGGACTTGGATATCTGCGGAAATCATGTAGTTTCGCCTATCCCTTGGCGTTCTCGGGTTCGTTCGATGGAACCGCCCAGAAATCGTAAAAATTACCCCACTGCAGCGGTGCCAACAGGCAGTAATGCTCAAGACGTTGCGCGAAACGCCGCGTCAGCGCCTTCAAATCGTTAATCCGATTGCTACGAGCCAATCTGACTTGGTCGGCGAACGGCTCAAAGTACAAACGATATCGTGCGCCCTCCCTTATGCAAAACAGCAGGTAAACGGGGCATTTCAGTAAGTTTGCAATGATGAAAGGGCCATGCGGAAACGGCGCTGGTGCGCCAAGAAACTCCGCCATGCTGTAGTGCCCTGCGCTTGCAATCGCAGTGCGGTCTGCGGCGATGACGACCCACTCACCCCGTTCGATCCGTTGTTTCAGGTCGAGCGCGGTATCCGGTCCGACCTCGGTCACTTGGACCACGTTGACGCCGGCCTCAGGATTGAACTTCTGAATGAGGCGATTGAAACGCGCGGCATGCTTCGTATGCACCAGAATATTGACCACAAGCCCCGCATGAAGGGCCCGGGACATTGCTCGGCTCAACTCGACATTTCCCTGATGCGAACAGAGAGCCAGCACGCCCTCACCGCGCTCAGTTAGGCGATCGATGGCGGCAAGGTCTTCGAATACGATCGTCTCCCCGCTTACGTCGCCTGTCCATGCGGCAAACTTGTCGAGAGAGAGGGCGGCAAAATGGAAGAAATGTTTGAAGCTCGATAAACGCAAACGGCGAAAGGGGTTGCCTCGGGCCTGGCCAATGCGTCGCAAATAGGCTTCGGACGCCCGGCGTTGCGCCCCGCCACTCACGTAAAAGTACAGCACGACCGGCGCCATGATGGCTAAGCATATGCGCTTGCCCAGCAATTGATAAATCCAAGCCAGAATTCTCAACCCGAGATAGAGGCCGCGTTCCTCGAATTCGGACCAGTGGTCATCGGTCTGACGAATTCGGCGCGGCCGATTGCGCAAAATGGTCGGAAGCCGCGCCAACATCGTAAAGACGAGCCGAAAATGCATTCTGGTGATCCGCCAGTTGTCACGGATCAATGCGAAATTAGAAGGATTGCCTTCGATGTACTTCACATTCACCGGAAGAGGCGCGATCGGGACACCGCGCCAAAACAAGCGCACCAAGATCTCGGGATCGAAATCCATCCACCGGCCCAGCGGCTCGTCGCGCGCCACCTCCAGAACGGCCGAAGCCGGGTATACGCGAAACCCACACATGGCGTCGCGAATCTGAAAAGACAGGGTTTCCACCCAAATCCAGACGTGGGTGAGCCAACGCGCAAGCCGTCGTCCGATCGCCTGGCCATCGCGATAGACCGGTACGCCACTTACCACCGCATCGGGGTTATGGCGGGCCAGGTCCACAAGCGCGGGCACGGCCTCCAAATCGTGCTGGCCGTCAGCGTCGATTTGCACGATATGTGAGAAGCCACGATCGACAGCCGCTTCGATGCCGCGCAGGACGGCGCCGCCCTTGCCGCGATTTACGTCGTTTCGGATGACCGAAATCTGGTCATCCTCATTATCAAGTTGGGCAAGCGTGGATCGCGCCGGTTCGGAACTGGCATCATCGACAATGATAATCGGCAACCCCTCGGCACGAAGGCGCGCGACCAACAATTCGATGCCAAGGTAATGATTGCGGCTCGGTATGACCGCGCACGGGCTAAAGGTCATGTCGCGGCAAAAACAAAGCGACCGGACGAATAGACCGTTTCGCCATCTCGATACTCAAAGATAAATCGATCGTCTTCTGCGCGATGGCGCAGCGTCAAAGTAACGTCGGTATTAGGCCGAAGTAGTTTTCGGAATTTGAGATTTTGTACATTGGTGACTGGCGCGCTCAACCCGAAATGCCGTCTGGCTTCAATAACAGCCCAATCGAGCTGGACGATCCCGGGTAAAACTGGCAGGTCCGGGAAATGCCCTTCGAAATACATAATCTCGCCGGGTATGAATAAATCGATCTCGATGCCCTCGTCGGATCGTCGAATACCCTTTACGTCTGGCGTCGTGAGTTTCTTGGTCGGTTTCATCTCGAACAACTTACTGATGGTGCTCGTTACGCGCTTGCCTTGTTCGTTTGTCGGGATGCGGTCAATATAGCGCCATCTTCGTGGTAGGCTTGCCGGTTCGAAATGCTGCCGCAAATTTGCGTTGGTCCGGCGCCCAAACCGGAATGGTCCGAGTTCCGCAAGCCGGCGGCGACCAACATCGCTTAAAGCACCTGCGACACCAATCGTTGGCGACGGGCCGTCGATTACCACGGCCGCCGCGTCGCTGAAGTCCGCGAGCGCGATGATGCGTGCCTCCAAATCCGTCAGAGAGACGCGTGTTCCTTCAACTTTTGCCACGCGATCGGTGCGGCCCTTTAACCGGAAAGTCCGGTCGGTCTCGAACTCAACTTTATCGTCGAGATCATGCCAGGATGGATCACGCAAATAGCTCGACCGAATTGCTAGAACGCCTTCCGCACCCGGACGAACCTCGACGCCGCGAAAGGGTGTCCATGCCGGATCCTCGGACGACCGCAGGCGATAGGCGACGCCGCCGGTTTCCGTGCTGCCATATATTTCCAGTGGCCAGGACCCGAAATTCTCAAAACAGGACTGCGCGGATGACCACGGTAGTGGCGCGCCCGCGGACAGGACTGTCTGAGGTTCTTGGCTGACCTGATCGGCAAGCCGGTCCGGCATTCGGCTTAGGTGGGCCGGGCTGGACACTATCACGCTGCCGACTTCAAGCCGCTTGATCAGGGTTTCCCAAATCCGGTGAATTTCGACATCAAAGGGACGTCCAGACGCGATCGGCCAGAGCAAACCGAACGTAAGCCCGTATAGGTGTTGATGTGAAACGGTCGTGAGCACCAATCCGTCGCCCACGTCCCGCCCCCATTGCTCGTCGAGGTCTCTAACTTCCACCTCCAACTGCTTGAGGGTCTTCGCAACGCATTTCGGTTCTCCCGACGAACCCGAGGTGAAGAACTCCAATAGGCAGTCGGCCGCATCCAACGGCTCTAAATGACCCACCTGCGATCCCGGTTCGCAAACAAACCTGTTCGGAACATTGTGCGCACCTGCGTCCTGAACCGTAACGGCGGCGCGACGATGAAACTCATCGATGGTCCCAGGCTGAACATTCGGTGGTAAAATCACACGCGCACCCGCGTAAAGTGCCGACCAAAGCCCGGCCACAAACCAATAGCTATCGGAACATGTCAGCAGCACGCCTGCGCCCGGTTCCACGCATTGCTTCAACCGAACCGAATTGTGAGCGACGTCAGATTGCAGTTGCTTCAGAGGGATCGGGTCCGAGGCGCGGCGGCACACCGTACGCTCCGGCGATCCCCGCCGGCTCATGATTTCTGCAAGCGGTATGTAACCGCTCATGTTTTCGCACGCGACCGAACTGTGCGGCGAACCAAATACTCGCCAGCGAAGAGCAATACGATGAGAAGATAGCTAATCACGCCGTTGTATAGCGTCCACTGATCGAGCGTGCCGTACACCGCCGTCCACACCGAAATAGTTCCATTGCCAAGGAAAAAGGCCAACCACACCCACGTCACTTTTCGAGTATATGCAACGCCGAAATCATCAAGGGTAGGTTCCGTCAAACGCGCGATCCTCTCGATCGCCGATGGCGGATTCATGAGCGATAGCGCGAATACCAGCGCCAACCCCAAATTGATTAAAACCGGATACGCGCGCACCGCGGCCACGCTATCGATTAGAAACAGGCCCGCTATGCCGGCCAGGGCAATGACAGAGGTTGATCTGATGGGCAGGCCCCGCTCCTCGCTGGACCAAAGCGTTCGACAGGCTAGCAGGCACAGAAGAATCACGACGATCGTTGAGGGGCCGACGTGGCTAAGACCAAAATAAACCAGAAACGGGTAGAGAATGCTGACGCAGACAAAGACAATGCCGAGAACCCGCTTCTTACGCACTGAGAAGCGTATGAACCCGTTCAACAACATCGCCCACCGTCCGGACGGTCTGGAACTCGTCCGGAGGAATTTTTCGCCCCGTCAATTCCTGAAGCTTCACCATCAAGTCGACGGCGTCGATACTGTCGAGGTCTAAGTCCTCGACCAATCGCGATTCAAGCGTGATGTCGGACTCCGCAACTTCGAAGATTTCGTGGAGATATTTCTTCAGCGTCGCGAAAATTTCGTCCCGTGTCATTCAGATGCGGCCTTTCCGGTACCCGCGGCAACGAACTGGGCCAGATTCCGGACACTCGCGAAATGCGATTTTACGTCGTCCTTGTCTGGATCGAATTTAAGTCCGTATGTCTTCTGAATGGCCATACCGAGTTCCAGCGCGTCGATCGAATCCAAGCCCAAACCTTCCACAAAAAGCGGCTCGGCACTGTCGATATCCTGAGGCCCAATTTCCTCCAGATTCAGCGTCTCGATTATCAAAGATTTTATTTCAAGCTCCAGGTCGCTCATAGCCCAGCTCTCTTTCGAAAATCCGGTCGACGTCTTGGCAGAGCCTGCGCGCTGCGATCGTTGGCACGTCGAGGTTGGCATACGCGCGTATTTCTATCGGCTCCAAGACTTCAAATTGATAAACAATGCGGCGTTCCGGAATCGCGTACCATGGTTCGCCCTTGGTTAGCGTGGTTGGTTTGCAAGAGATCGCGATCGGTACAATATCAGCTTCCGCGCGCAACGCGACATGAGCAAACCCGCGCTTGAGATTTGGCTTTTCCCCGGGGACACTCCGGCTACCTTCGGGAAAAATGACCAGGTTTTGGCCGCCATTTAACGCGTCGACACAGTCGTCGAGCAGTGCTTCCGGATCACCGTCATTTCTGACGTAACCGGCCGCGCGCACAACGCCGCCGAGAAACGGATTGCGCCATAATCTCGACTTAACGACGCATTGCGCCTCAGGCATTAGCGACATGAGCAAAACCACGTCCAACAATGACGGATGATTGGCAATCACCATCGCGCCGTTCAGTTCGCGCAAACGTTCCGAGCCACGCACGCTAAACCGAATAATGCCCATGCCGATAAGAAAGCCAACAAACAGCCGAAATGAACCTCGGATGACACGCCGGGTCAGGGAAACGCGACTGATATCGTTTGGGACGGCCAGATTGATGAGGGGAAACACCGTCACCGACATCAAAGCGCCTCCCAGACTGAACAAGAGAAACGCCGACCCGGTGCCGAATAGCCTCCAGGCATAGTTAGCCTGACGCGCCACGGCCGACATCGCTACGCCATCCTCATCCATTCAAGGCCTACGCCGGCAAACGTCCCTTCTGGCCGAGCAGACAGGAGAAACCGGATAAAGGACAACGCTTCCGGTTCTGTCGCATCGTTCCCGCCACTATTTCGCGGCTTTGCTGACAAATGAATGCCGGCGCGCGTCTGCGTTCGACCGACCATCAATGCCAAAGAAATGGGCCGATCACTGGGGCTTTGAAATTTCCGATAGGTCGGTGCCAAGGGTTCGTGGCAATAAAGCACCATCACGGCGCGGTCAGGTTGCTCCGTGATCAACATGGACGCCTCCAGCAAACCGGCCGCAAGGCTTTCGGGACCCGACGCAACCGCGGTGTGCGCATTCCTATTCTTTGCAACAATCGATAGCCAGCCTGCGATCGCATTGTGGACCGCCATGCTGAAGCCCGCGGGCGATGGTAATTCACCGTCGACAATGTCATCGAGTAGCGACAAGGTCAGAACGCTATCACCGTATCGCGAACAATATGCAATGACGGCTTCGTCTAGCCCTCCGACATCGTAGGCGACGCGGGCGGCCATCCGGCCCATTCTGTTTAAGCGCCGGCGCATCATCATCGGCACTTCCGGCAAGTCGGGCTGGCTGTTGTCATCGTCCGGCATGTCCAGGCACCCGTGGCACCACGCGCGCCAATCTTTTTGCGTCACGACGCCTGGTGTCCAAGCCGCCCAAGCAGTCACAGTCAAATCGATTATGGGTGTGCCAATATCCGCGCGACCTGACTCCCTACCAAATGACGGACTATTGCCGTTGGAGCGCTTTTCTTTGGAGGTCGCGTTCGATGTCCTGCTCAAGTTTCATAATCCACTTGTTATAATTTCGATGAATTGTTGAGCCCGTATAGCGTAAATTATCACTGTCTTTGTATTGGATGCTGTATTCCGTTTGTGAATACTGCACGTCTACTTTTGCCGTGTGGGTTCTTACGAGCAAGGTGCCGGCTAATCTTCCCTGACCTTGTTCCTCCATTACCCAACCACGGTCCGCTCCCGCCAACATAATGATATTCTTGATTTCCGTGAGCGAAAGGGCTTGCGCCGGCTGAGGCACTGGGTGGCTGTTCACATTGTAAATCGGTGCGTCTCGCGTGCACGCGCTAAGCACCGCGAATGAGACGAAGATCGCGACAAGATACTGCAAATTTCGCATGGCATTCCCCCAGCCGTGACGAGTGTGTTCCAAATTCTCAAACCATTCACACAGAACCACGCAATCCGACGCGGACCGAACCGGTCTCTTTTTCTTTTCGTATATATTGCATATGCCAGCCAAGTCACAATTGTTAGTTTCATTTCGCTTGTCAAAATCTGACTATCCCTAAGGATCAATGTTTGAAATATTGAGCTCAGTCGCGCTGAATCGAGAGTCCGAACAGGGTGAGATTGCCGTCGCGGTCTCGGACGTGCACGATCGCGAAGCCGAGCGTATTCGGACATCTTTCGCGACATCAGAGGACCATCGGCGCGCCGCCCGATACCGTTCCTCAAACCGGCGAATTCAGAGCTTAACGGCCCGTTGCGCGCTGCGCTTCTTGATCGAAACCGTGACTCAGATACCGGGAAAGGCTTGGCGCTTCGACGCCAGTTCGCGCCGGGCTCAGTCCTGTTTGCCCCATGGTCTTGCCGAGCGACCGTTTGTGAGCGTCTCGCATAGCCAGAGCTTGATTGCCTGCGCGGTCTCGATTGACCGCGCAGTCGGTATCGATGTCGAACATTGCCGTCCCGACAGAGATGTGGAGGCACTTGCCGCCTTCGCCTTTGCCGATGACGAGATTGACGCTGTCTGTGCCGGCGGCGCCAATGCCTTCTATCGAATATGGACGATGCGCGAGGCCATCGCGAAAGCAGCCGGTGTCGATTTGGCCACTCTACACAAGCGGCCCCTCCGCGGCACGAATGTGAACCCGGTGGTCACGCGGGTGCGATTGGACGACCGTGAGTTCCTAGTGGAGCAGCGCGTGTGCGCGACGAACTATGCTCTCGGAATCGCAGTCGCGTTGCCGCCCGCCAGCCAAGGCATGGGTTATGACCCGCACGCCGAGCTGACCCTTAAGCCAATTCGCTCAAACCAATCGCGCCCCCGAAGCCGTGCGTTCGCCTCAGATCATCCCGCGGCTAGCGCCTGGGCGATCGACGCATCCAGCTGATCGACCCACTGCTTATACGCTTTGTGAATGTACAGCGGCTTGGCGCCTCCCGGGCAGATATCCGAACTCGTGATCTTTATCCGGCTGTTCTTCTTTTCGTCCTCCGTGCAGTGGACTTTCATTTGATTGCTCGTGTCGTAGTTGATGCTGTAGCCCGACGCTGAGTATTGAATGTCCGCAACGACTGTATGAACACGAATGTTGTAAGTCGCCAAAATGTTGCCAGGGCCGGCTTCCTGCGTTTCCCATCCCGCGGCCGCCGCGCCGGATTCGATCGCATCGCGCACCTCGTCTTGCGTCGCCGCCGACCCGACCGGTTGATTGCTGAGTTCGTACATGGGAATCAGCAATGGCTCGCAAGCCGCCAGTGACATTGCGAACAACGAACCAACGAAAAATCGCCACACTATTTTCACGGATTGTCTCCTCAGATCAGTTGCTGAGCCAGCGCCGTCGCGCAAGGCCGAGAAATTCCGATTTGTCTGTGCTCGCCAGGCACGTCGCCCCAATTCAACCGAAGCTGGGGCATAGACTAGTGGAAAATCGGCACAACTCTAAAGTGAAAATTCCCACCCCACGACCCTTTTCAACTTGCAGCCAAGTGCGCTGCGGTGCGCCCTTGACCCGTTCCTGGCATGAACAGTCCACCTCTTGGGCCACCGGCGTTCGCTAAAGCCGCAGCGGAACCAGCCTCAATGTTGTGGTTCGATGCATTGGTTCAATTAAATATTGAAAAAACCAACCGATCGGGTCACCTTAGCCGTCTGAAATCATTGACGTTTCGAATTGGCGGACCCGTGATGAAAAAATGTCTCCCCATTGTGGTTCTACTTCTCACCGGGTGTGCCGCAGACCCAGAGAAGCTTAATTCGGTCGCGGTTGAGGAGGCTGCGAGACTCCCCAAGCCAACAAAAGCCTTTGCTACCTTCGCCGATTATGAACTCAAACCGTTTGTCTTGAGCCCGGCTGTCACCGAAGACGCAGATAAAGTGGTTGAGGCAAAAATACTCGAAGAACACATCAGCGAAAAATTGCTTCCGCTATTCGACATGTGGTCGCGTGCGGACCCCGCTGAACGGTCCGGCAAACTTATTGTTCAACCTGAATTGGTATCGATCAGGATCGTGAGCGGCGGCGCCCGCTTTTGGGTCGGAGCGTTCGCCGGAGATTCGAACATCGATTTGGATCTCAAGATTAGCGAGGAGGAAGGCGGGGAGGTTATCGCGGCGCCCAGAATTCAACGTGACGCGGATGCCATGGCCGGCGGATGGTCCATTGGCAAAAGCGATGACAATTTGCACGACTACATCGCGTTCATTACGCGCGAGTATTTTGAGACCAATTACTAGGAGACATCGGCGGATTCGGTGATCTCCGAAGCGAGATCAGTACGAGTTGCCTGTCCAATGCAGGCTTCGAGAACCCGCATTGCCGTTGCGCGCTAGCAATGGCCGCTGACCCCATTGACGTCACTGGACGGCGCGCCAAAGAATCTTCATGGCATGACTTGGGCCTATTCAGAGCATTCTTTGAGGCGTCAGATTTCGCTCACATGAGGCCCGGCGTATCTAGATCAATCATGTTGTCGCTGGAGAGGAACATTCGAAGGGTGCAGCCGAACGGCTAGACGCTGCGCTTGGCCTTGCGTTAGAAGAAATATCCGCGAGTGACAGGGGTGCAGTTGCCATTCTTGGTTCGTCGGAAATCCGAATAACCTACTGATATTTAAAACTGGAGGGGTGCCGGAGTGGTTTAACGGGACGGTCTTGAAAACCGTTGTAGGGTAACCCCCTACCGTGGGTTCGAATCCCACCCCCTCCGCCATGCCCGAGAACGTGCCATTACTTCTCGGAGCTTTCTGCAACGACAAATTCTCGCCGATTTCGATCACTCGAGCATAGTACATATGTTGCAAATATGTGGGCACGACTATCGACCGAAAGTGATCTTGAAGACATCGCCCGCATTGATCCCGTTGCAGGCGTTGATGCGGATAGGCGCGCGCTCGTTTCGCAGGCGATTGCACAGGACGGCTGCTGGGTAGCAGGGCGCGGTAATCTCCCAGAAGGCTATTTAGTCTTGTCGCACCGTCACTTCTTTGGCAGAGACTTTGTTTCGCTTGTGGTGGTGAAAGGTAGCGCGCGGCGTCGAGGTCTAGCTACCGCCCTCTTTCAGGCGGCGGAGACCAGCGCCACAACCCGTCAGCTCTTCACTTCCACGAATCAATCCAATCGCCCCATGCAGGCGCTGTTGGAAACGCGCGGTTACCAAAAAGCAGGCGTCATCGATCATTTGGACCCGGACGATCCCGAAGTCGTGTTTGTGAGGTATCTTAGCTGACATTCCGCATCGGGCCATTCGCCGCCGTTTGTGTGACGTTCCGCTACGCCGGATTGATGGCCGGTCTGCGGACAAAGCCACAGTTTGATGGCATTCAATTGTCCTTCCGAGATGTCATCAAGAAAGAACCACGCTTCCCGAAGCGCGCTCGTCCGCCACGTTCGGCATAAGGCACATTTGGGAGTCTGAAGCGATGTGCCGCGTAATCTCAAGCGAAAGTCTTCTGGATCGCCCACAGTGTCGGGACCATCGGGCCGTCCATCAGTGCAACTTCCTCAAACTGTCTCGCGACATAATGGCTGATCGCATCCGAGAGTTCCGGATGCCGTTCTGCTAGTGCCTTGGCGCGCTTGGGAATGGCCTCAAGCGTAAGCGCATTGAACGACCTACCGGCCGGGCTTCGTACCCGCCGCGCGACGATTGTGTCGCCGAATTGTGTCACCCCGGCCTCCATCGCTTCCCGTTCGACATAGTCCTCGTAGGCCGCCGATGAAGGCACGCCGTCATCCAGATATGCATCGTCGATGATGATCCAGCCACCATCGCGCACGACGGTGCGCAGCATGCTTATAGTCTTGGCAGAATCGCCCAGCACCGGTCCGACCGCGATCATCAATACGGCGTCGAAGCGCGCGGGTTTGGCCAGCGACTTGCGCAGATCGCCTGCGACAAATCTACAGCGCTGTTGCAGCCTCGCTTGCTTCGCCGACTGCCGCGCGATCTCGATGAACGGTGGATAACCGTCTACGCCTGTGACCTCGGCTCCGAAAGCCCGCGCCACCCGGATTGCTATGTCGCCTCGTCCGCATCCGAGATCCAAAACAGTGCCGCCACTTGGGAAGCCGACCTCGCTCAGCACGTCGACAACGTCGTCCTCTGCGCCGCTCAATGAGGGCAAGTCCTGAAGCAGATATGGCAAATACGGCAGCAGGCACTCCGGCGCCTCCATCGCATAAGCCACTTCGCTTTGCAGGGTCTTCGTCACCGTCTTTCCTCGTCAGCTCCTCGTTCTTCGGACCCAAACTGGTCCATGAACTTCATGGTACGGCGCAATGCTCTCATTGTTGAGAGTCGAACAGGTTGCATCTTGCCGAATGCCGCCAGCGCGCCGCGACTGCCTGTTGATGGCGCGCCATTTCGCAAAACCAGGAACTACCGCGTATTCAAGGCTAGCGTTATCGTAGTGCTATAGGGAAGGAATAGTTCGCATTTTCGGATCGCACGGCCCGCCACCCTACTCTCCCCGAGCTATGACGCGACGGTGGGGTCCGCGCCTTTAGTCTCACGCCAAGAAAGTCTAGGGGGACACGTGAACAAAACTATGCTCAATGCAGCCTTGTCGATACTTCTTGCTTGGCAGGCTGGGTGCGCTTCCAGCCCATATACTCAGCGCAGCAATATTTCAAATTCAGACAGCACCTGCCGTGTAATCGCAGACCGTCTTTCCGTTATGAAGGATGTTGCGGCGTATAAGTACGAACAGGGGTTACCTATTGAGGATCGTGATCGCGAAAAGAAAGTTGTTGAACGATTTTCCACCGCAGTGCAGTTGCAAAATTTACCAAAGGAATATGTAGAGAACATTATTGTTGATCAGATTGAAGCGGCGAAACTAATACAGAGGGATTACATCGCCGGTTGGGAAAACGGCAGGTTGCCGATTGAAGCTCAGGCAGAGCGCCTTTCGGTTATTCGCACGCAAATTGACGAGATAAACTCAAGGCTAATTAATAGTATTGCCGCTGGTCGCGAAAACGAAACATGCTCGTGCCCGAAGCCCAATGCGTATTCGGGCGAAGTTTGGCGTATAGCAACTCGAGCTTTGACATCGAATTGCCGGTAGTCGCCTCGTTCTCGTTGTTTGATCGAAACTGAGGCCTTGCCTACGCTGGTCAGCCGAGGTCAGCGAGAGACGCCGATGGTTTGGTGGGTTAATTGCGGTACGACCGATCGAGAGACAGCGGAATTGGATCGCGTCGAAGCGACGCTCGCACCCCTGACTGAGAACGTCCGCCAAACGCGTGCTTTGATTAGCCGGATCGAGATGTGCCATTACAAGGCGGACCGTTGGGTCGAGCGGATTATCGATGCGATAGGCTCCGGCCGGCCCAGCGGCGGCCTTGGGTCACGCGCCTCGGATCAACGCCACATGCGTCGTCGCTTGCGCGACGTGACGCCATGTCTTCGCCCCGACCCTTTAGGGACCGAATTTGGACTATCGCTCACGCTAGACTTGGCACGGCGCGGGCAGAAATAGGGACAGCCTATGCAAGAGAGTTCACTGGCCTTCCTTCGGCTTTGTCGCGCAAACATCGACGACGTGCAGGGGCTGAAAATCCACGACAAGGAAAGACGGTTGATTGCCCCGGTTCCGGAATGGATCGCCCAGGCCGCGTTTGTCGATGAGTCCTTGAGCTTTGGGCTGTTCGCAGGCGAGCAGGCTGTCGGTCTATTAACACTCATCGATCCTCGGTTGTTCGAGAGTGATAAGGATCGCGAACCCTTTCAAATCGATTGTTTGTATGTTTGGCGTGTCATGGTCGACCGAGACCATCGCGGGCTTGGATTTGGAACCCAGGCTATCCAATTCGCACGTGGTTACGCGGGCCTTGTCGGCCTAAAGGGCGTGTCGTTGACAACCAGGGATGATGAGCCCGGCAACGCGTTGCCGTTGTACAAGAACCTCGGATTCACGCCGACCGGGCGTCGGCTTGAGGGTGAGATCGAACTTGTCTGGCGCGCCTAGCGCTATGGACGAGTGGATTTAGCAATCGGGGCGTCGGCCTGCGTCCGATCCGTTCGTCGGACAAAGTCCACGCCACCGTCAAGCAAAGTGGCGTGCGTCGGCCCCTTAAAGCTGTCGTAAACCGAACCGGATGCCTTGGGGGTCGGCACACGTCGAAAAACGTCCGAACTCCGGCACTTCCGGCGTTGGGTCGTCGGCTGTTCCGCCCAGGGCTCGCACTTTCGTTATGGCCGCCTCAAGGTCCGGTACTTCGAAGTAGACGATTATCGCCGGACGGTCATCGTTTCCATGTAAACCGGATATGATTTCTCCGGAGTTGAACCATCCGCCCTCCGCCATCGGGTTGAATGTCCAGCCGAACAGATCTCCGAAGAAGGATTGGGCACGTTCGCCATCGGGCGCGCCAATCTCAAGATAAGATGCTTTCATGAAAGTCTTCTTTCAGGCTGTGAAAACGGTCCCGACGAGCATCGGCGTATTGCGGATGGCTGTATTGAATAAATCCGAATCTAAGGGACCGCTTTTGCACCGTGGTGTGACGCTTTTCTAAGACGGGCGGGTGTGATTGCGCCGAACTCCACGAATTCTCGTGTCATATGGCTCTGGTCCGCATACCCAGCGTCATGCGCAATCTTAGCAAGAGATAAATCCCGTCCGAGAACCATTTTGACTGCGCGGTCGTGGCGAACCAGACGTCCGATTTCTTTCGGAGATAGTCCGAGTTCCCGTCCGGCCGCCTGCTGGAGTCGCCGCGTACTGACGCCGAGGCGTTCCCCGACAGCGCGTATGGAACGATGCGGATCTTCTTGCAATAGGTCCCATACGGCATTGGCAATCATCGAATCCGAGCGTCGTCGCGTCGCGCTCTGGTCGGCAAGAGCAGCTCGCGCAATCTGAAGTGAACCGGCGTCATTCTCCATCAGCGACTTGGCGAAAGGTGATAGTGGAAGGTCGGCCAAATCGAAAACCCGCCCCGAAAGCTCGCCGCCGGGAACGTCAAGAAGGGCGGACGACATCCAAGGCGGCAAAGACCACTCGCGGCAATCAACCTCGGGCGCGTACGTAACCCGAAGTGGCGAGGTTCGAGGGCCGACGACAAATGCCGTTCGCTTGCGTCCCATAACGCCGAATGTGCCGGATCTCGCTATGATGATCTTGAGGGAACTTGTCGCCATTTCCGAGCCTGTGTCGGAAAGCGGCGCCGCATTCGGATAGTCCGTCGCGATCAATTCACTCATTGCTGAAACATAAGGCCATTAACGACTGACGCCTGAGGCGTGGACGGGTCTCCCGGCTACATCTGACGCGCAAGCCGTGATCGCGGCGCGATGGCGAAAGCATTGTTCGCATTTGTTTGTCTGTGTGGCGCTGCAGGATTGATAACGTGTGGTCCGACTTTTCCATGAGAAACCTAATCACCAGACACCATTTGCCAAAGGGCGCCTAAACTCTCACGCGCCTGTTCACGGTGGGTTCGGTAGCGCGCGTGCGATTGAGGCAGCGCATCCGGATCGAGCTCGATCGACCAAAGTGCGCTCACGATGTTCGGGATCATTGAGTATCTCACATCGATGACCCGGTTAGGGTGGTCAGGATCCTTGGCCACAAAGCCGTCGCTAAACCATCGGAAACGCTCGACGTCGCGCGCCTGCTGCGAATTTGGGTCGAGCCACGGCAGGTCCCGGACCTGATCGAGTGTTGGAACTGAAACGCCGGGAAAGACACGTGGCGCGACGCCGACGCGGACGGCATCCACGAAGAACCGGTCCGAGGTTTCGTAGATCGTTTTCCAAACCAAGATGTTGCCGAAGCTTGGCTTGACCTCAAGACGGATCGGCGCATGTCCGCGGGAGGCCGCGATCCCCTCACCCATCTCGTGGGCCGCCCTGTGCTGTAGCGTGCCCACGGTCAAGTAGACTCCGGCCCATACAAGAGCGATGCGCGCCAAGACAGGTTTTCGACGGAGCCCGGCCACGATGACCAAAGTGAGTATGGGCACGGTAAAAAGCGGGTCGACAATTGAGATGATGCTCCACGAAAACCGCGCATCACTGAACGGCCAAAACAACATGGTGCCGTAGGACGTTGCCGTATCGAGCAGCGGGTGCGTTGCGTAGCCCAGCGCGCAGAACAGAACGCTTTGCGCAAACGTCAATTTCCACCGCTGACCCATGACCCAATGGAGAGCCAGCGCGCAGAGCAGGCCGCCAATTGGAACAAAAATCAGCGAGTGGGTGAATTGGCGGTGATATTCGAGAAACATAAGCGGGTCGGACTTGGAGCGGATGAAAACGTCCACGTCCGCCGCCATGCCCGCGACAAACCCAAGCGCGCCGGCGATACCGACATGGAACTGGTTGCGCGTCGCTTGCGGCAGCGCCGCGCCCACCGCGCCTTGGGTCAATGGATCCATTTCTTGATGATACTCGATAAAATATACGGAAATATGAGGTGGGATTGGCCGACCTTGCGGCGCGATATGACTATGGTGGTAGCCGCGTGCGGAAGATTCAGCAAGGAATCAAGAACGGCCCGGTTTTATAGAGCTATTGAAGTTCCCGACCAAACCGTGGCCGTTCCGGACTTTCCGTCAATAGGCTGGGCGCCGAAAAGTGCGGCCCAACGGCGCGCCTGACGATTTAACAAAAAAAAGCCGCGCCCTACCGAGACGGGTAGTAGAGCGCGGCTGCAAGCGCTAAAGATCTTTGCGGTCCTATCGCCCAATCGATAATGCGGAGGGCTGCCGGACCTTTTGGCGACGAAGGGCATTCCCCGCCTTGTCACAAAAACATTCGGTATCGAAATAAGTTCCCATTTTTCAGCAATTTCACCTCATTAAGTTTCGGCGGCCCGGAGACGCAGGATCAATTCGCCACGGTGCGGCCAAGGCGCCAAGCGCGGAATCTGGAAAACAACGCCCAGCCGCCGAACCCGACAGCCGTTAGTACGGCAAGGATCGATGCGGGCACCGGACTTGTGCCGAGGTAGCCAATGGTCGCAATCAGGAGCGTCACGCCGCCGCCGAGCGCGCCGACGACACCGGATCGCGGCAGCGGTAACCAGCGACCAGCCAAGGCGATGATGCCGACCCACAGAAGAGCCATGCCCAAGAGACTTGCGCCCAACCCAATCTTGTTTGCCCCCGCCGAGGCGTAGCGAACCGTGAACTCGGCTTCGTCGGGGGACTCGTTGGCGTAGAGTTTTTCGAACCCGAAGCGGATGCCTTGCGTAGGCACGGTAATGCGAAGCGGTTGGCCCAATTGCGCTTGAGCGTCTGCCCCGGCGCGCGCCAGTGCTTCGGCCTGCATGCGGCGCGGATTCGCGTGTACGCCTCGGACCACCAAGTCCATTGTGGTATCAGGCATCCGATAGCGCGGGCCCTTCGGCAGAAAGACGTCCCACCGGCTGTTCGTGACCACCATATCCGGGCGCGGCAAACGACTGGAAATCGTTCCAAGTTCCGTCATGGCCTCGACAGGCGTGGCATAGACGATATCGACGGGGAAACCGTCGGCGGAATTGATCATTCGAATCAACACCGCCGATGCGCCGCCGGCCGGATCCTCGCCGGCATAAGCCGGTTTTTCCGCGCGCCCATTGACAAACACCGACCACACTTCGGACTCGGGCGGCAAATCGAGCCGCAAGAATTGGCGACGGCTATTGCGAACGGTGAGCCGTGCGGTCGTCACCGACAATCCGTCCCGCGTGATCAAAGTTTGATATTCGGCCTGCTCGATCGCCGCGACCTGAACTTCGATCTCTTGGTGGCGCGTGATGGTTAGGCCCAATTTCACCGGCGCCTCGGCACTCACATAGCGAAAGGCGAGCAAAATTGGGTTTGTCGTCTTCAGCACCAATTGCTGGGGCAGCTCATTGATTTCGAGATTCGACAGCCCTTCGACCGTACTGGCGCGCACCTCCACCGCCGTCGTCGCTTCGATCGCAATGCGGCCGTGTTCGACTTCGGCGTCCGCCACGGAAATTGTTGGCACGATTGAGCCGGTCGCGCCGCTCGCCATGATCCGCTCATAGACGATCTCAACACGGAACTGACCTTCCATTTGGCGCGTAAACGCCAATTGAATGAGTTGTGCGCCATCAATTTCCTGGACCTCGTATGCGCGCAAAGATGGGCTCGTCACGTCCAGCACATTGACGTTGCCGGGCGCACGAAGGGCGAGATCCAGGAGCGAGCCGGATTTGACCTCGATTCCGACCGTCGCGGCCCCTTTCATCGTGACGTCGCCGAGCGAGATCAGGGTATCGACTTGCGCGTCAAATCGGCCTTGTTTGCGCTCGGGCGCCGCGGCCGCCACCACCAGTGTCGGCAATGCGCTGGTATATTTGTAGGTGTGGCTGACGGGCAGGTCGATTTGATTGCGGATCGCCGGCGGAAGCTGATTCTCACCGACCGCGGACAAAAGCACTTCCGTGACCGGTGTGAGAGTCAACTCGTCGCCCGTTAGCAAGGCAATCATGCCGCGCTGCCGCCGTACCTCCTCGGCATGCAGTAGCGGAATATCAATCGCGGCCATGGCTTCCGGCCCGGCGCCCAACAAGAGCTCGTAGGAGACCTCGAGCTGATACCCACCGGATATCGCCCTTTCCAGGAATACGGTGATTAATTTTCGGCCGGTTTCGTCGGTCCCCGTCACCGCCCAATCAGACACACCGCCGGATGGCGCCACGATTCGGTTCACTTGCGCGACCTCCGGCAGTGACAAAATCAGACTTTCCGCTTCACCATGCGTGATCTCGTAGGCAATCACGGCGTGCGCGTGCAGCACGCCTTCCTCGGCATGAACGGTGTGGTAAAGGTCGGCGTTCGCCCGGACCTGACCGCGCAGATCCGTCGGAATGGCTTCCGTCCAGCTAAACGTGACCAGATTGGTCATCGGGATGAACGCGGTCGCTTTGGTTCCGTCCGCTTGTTCCGTCGTGACGACATCGACGCCGGGGGTCACTTTCACGTCTTTTTGGCCCGGCAACACGAGGTCGAAGCGAGAGACTGGAATGCGCGGGATGTGAAATTGCGCCTGCGGCGGACCATTGTCGGTCACCACCGGCACCTGAAACGCGGCTTCGATGCTGTGCAGTCCGCGGCCTTGGACCAAAGTTGCGAAGTGACCGTCTTGAACAAGGACGGTCGCGGGCGCGCCGTTGATGGTCAGGTTGTTGAGCGTCACATTGCTGGGCAAGATCGGCAGTGTGATCCGACCGCTCTCGAACAGCTGGACTTGGAAAACGCCTTTCCACTCCAGTGTTTCGTTGCGCAACTGTCCGGTGTACTGCGCTCGGCTAACGGCATAGGGCCGGATGTGTGCCGACTGCCAGGACACGAGGACGAGCGAGGTAGCCGGGATCGAGGCGGTCACTTGGGTCGCTTCACTGCCCTGGCTCGTGTGGACATCGGCCGCGGGAACCACGGTCGCGTCCAAGTCGGGTGCCGGCAAGCTAAGGTTTAGCTGCGTCGCGGCGGCGCGCGGAACAGCGAGCGGGAGCACGAAGCCGTTTTCGTAGCGCTCAGCATTCACGCCATAGGTCAATGTCATGCCGTAGGTGCCGGCTTGGTTGGTACTCCATCCAAGGCCGTCGGGGCCTTCAACCAATTGCACGGGCGACCCATCCACCGTCGCCTGGCGCAGCGCCGTGCCCGGCGGCAAGATCGGGACGAGCGTCCATTCATCTTCGAATACTTCGATCGAAAGCGTTGCGTTGACGGTCGCCGCGAAACGGCCGTCCTGATCACTCACGCTGACGACTATGTCCGATTGCCCGACAGCATGTGATGTCGGAGCCGGTCGCGGTTCCAAAGCGAGTTGTTGCAAGAGCGCGGTATATTGCGCAAGCGGCACCGTAACCTCACCGCCCTCAACCGGGGCGATATCGCGTGCTTCAGCGATAAACGAAAGCGCGCACGTAAAGGCGAAAAGAATGGCAAGGAATCGCATGGTACAAATCTCCGTCCGCGGCGGCGTGCCGCGATCCAATTAAAATTTGGGCTGTGTTTTGCGGAACGCAGCGTAGTTCAAAGAGTCGGCCAAGTTGCGGCGTTGGGCGGGATCCGAGAGCGTTTGCGCGTTCAATGCGATGGCGTATTCGTCCAGGACCGCTTGGTCGCGGCTCAGACCCGCTTCGTTCGACCATCCGGCGATGCGATTTCTTAGGTCGCTAATGTCCGACCGCAACGCGGCGATTAATCCGCGTGCTCCGACAACGTCGCCGGCCGCCAAAGTGCGCCCGGCGTCGCGCAATTGTCGTGAAAGTTCCCACGCAACCAGGTTTTCCAACACGTTGCGCTCAAGCGGTCCGGCCGTGCGCCGCTCGTCGCCAATGGACAAGCTCGCCTCGGCAACGGCATTGCGCGAATGGACGACGTCTTTGTAGCGCACGCGTATGTCCGCGATCGGACCAGGGCCTGGCGCGATCACATCCAGCAAAACGACATGGCTATCGCCCGCATAGAAGTTCGGGATGACGATCTGAATGCCGTCTTCGTCCTCGCCGCGGTCTGCTGCGATGCCCAAGTTGCGCGCCAAGCGCTGATCGATCGATTGCTCGGCTTCACGCACACGTTGGGCATCGGGCTCTGCCAAGCGTGCCGATCCCAGCACATCAATTAGTTGAATGTCCGGCGCCAACCGGATGCGCAACCGCAAGGCGCGCGCCACGGCGCGGCTGGCGGCATAGAGTTCACGGTCAATCACGGCTTCAGCCGCCCGCGCCGTGTCGAGAATACGACGGTTGCCCTGTCCGGCGGCGACCAGGCGATCGATGTGTTCAAGCGTTTCGCCGCGGCCCACCGACACAACGCTCATGGGAACGCCGCCGACCGCGATTCGGTGCGCCATCACCTCCAGCTGCGCAACATCGCTGGCGAGCGATGCGCCGGTCACCAGCAAAATCATGCTCGAACCGAGCACCGCGGTCGGATCATCACTCTCGAGCACTTTTTCAGTCGCCAGGGTCAATGCCTCGCGAAGGTCAATTGGGCGTGCGTCGCCCGTGCGGGCATCGCCAAACAATTCCTCGATCGCAACGCGGA
>JANQOH010000330.1 GCA_028289725.1 Alphaproteobacteria bacterium | reverse complement strand
CGAATCCGCGATCGAGAACAGCCTGGAAGCGATGCGCATCCACGGCGCCTACGGCTACTCCAAGGAATACAATGTCGAGCGCTATTACCGCGACGCGCCGCTGCTGGCGATTGGCGAGGGCACCAACGAATTGCAGCGCATCATCATCGCGCGCCAATTGATCGAACGTCATCCGATCTAATGCTTCCTCTGGCAGGCGTTCGCATTCTTGCCGTCGAGCAATATGGCGCCGGGCCTTTCGGCACCATGTTCCTCGCCGACCAAGGCGCCGAGGTGATCAAGATCGAGAACCCGCACGACGGCGGCGATATGGCGCGCGCGGTCGGCCCGTATTTTTTTGACAATGGCGACAGCCAGTTCTTTCACAGCTTCAACCGCAACAAACGCAGCCTGACCCTCGACCTCACCCAGCCCGACGGGCAAGCGGTGTTGCACGATCTGGTGCGCGGCGCGGATGCGCTGGCATGCAATCTGCGCGGCGACGTGCCGGCCAAGCTCGGTCTCGATTACGCCCACCTCGCCCAGCACAACGAAAAGATCGTCTGCGCCCACCTCACCGCCTATGGCCGCGACGGCCCGCGTCAAACCTGGCCCGGCTACGACTATCTGATGCAGGCCGAAGCCGGTTACTTCTCCGTGACGGGCGAACCCGGCGGCGGGCCGACGCGTTTCGGTCTGTCGGTGGTCGATATGATGACCGGCCTCGCCTTGGCGTTCGCTCTGGTCTCCGCGCTCACCGCCGCGCGCGCCACGGGCATCGGCCGCGATATCGATGTCAGCCTGTTCGACCTCGCCCTCGGCAACTTAAGCTATCTCGCCACCTGGTACCTCAATGCCGGCGTGGTACAGGAGCGTTTGCCGCGCTCCGCCCACCCGTCGCTCACGCCGTGCCAAATGTTTCCGACTGCCGACGGTTGGATCTTCATCATGTGCAACAAGGAAAAATTCTGGCCGGCATTGTGCCAAGTTTTGGACCAACCGGACTGGGCGGACGATCCGCGCTTCCGGACGTTCAAGGACCGGCTTGAAAACCGCGATGCCGTGACAGACCTGCTCGATAGTGCACTAAGTAAAAAGACCACGGAGGAATGGCTCGGCCTTTTCGCGGGCATTGTCCCTGCCGCGCCGATCCACGATATCGGCCAAGCACTCGAAAACCCGTTCGTCACGGAGCACGCTCGCCTGCAAACCCTCGATCTTCCGGGCGCCGGCCCGTACCGCATGGTGGCGCCGCCGGTGCAGAGCGCGGGCGACACGCCACCGGCCAACCCCGCACCGGCCCTCGGCGCCGACACGCACACAATCCTGCGCGATCTCGGTTACGACGAGGACCGGATCACGGCACTCAAAGACGCAAAGGTGATCTGACATGGACTTCGCCCTTTTCATCCGCGGCCAGTTCGAGCAAGGCGACGACATGACCGCGCGCTTCAACGAGCTTGCCGAGCAGGCCCGCATTGCCGACGGGCTGGGCTTCACCGGCATTGCCGCCGGCATGCATTACGCCACCGACCCGCTACAAATGTTGCAACAGATCCCGTTCCTCGCGCGGATCATGGCGGAAGCGCCCAACGCGCGGCTGATCCCCGGCATCGTGCTTCTATCGCTGCACAAGCCGCTCGATATCGCGGGGCAATTGGCGACACTCGACGTCATGTCGGGCGGCCGGCTGGTATTTGGCGCGGGCCAAGGGTATCGCGAAGTCGAGTTCAAAGGTTTCGGCACGACCCAGTCCGAACGCGGGCCGCGCTTCGACGAAAATCTCGAAGCCATCATCCGGCTATGGACCGAAGACAAGGTCAGCATGGTCGGCTCGCACTTCGAACTCGACGAAGTGAGCCTGTCGGTCAAACCGGTGCAGAAACCGCGCCCGCCGATTTGGATCGGCGCCAATGCCGATGCCGCTGTGCGCCGCGCCGCGCGTTTGGGCGATACATGGTTCATCAACCCGCACCAACGCATGGATACGATCGAACGCCAGCTCGACCTCTACAAACGCGCACTCGACGAGTATGGCAAACCGTTCCCGACGGAGCTGCCTTTGATGCGCGAAACTTTCGTCGCCAACTCGCGCGACGAAGCGATCCGCCTTGCCCGCCCTTATCTCGAACGCAAATACCAGACCTATCATGAATGGGGCCAGGACAAGGCGATGCCCAAAGGCGACGACGATTTGTCGCTCGCGTTCGACGAACTGACCCGGGACCGCTTCCTGTTCGGCACGCCCGACGAAGTCGCCGAGCAAATCGCCGGCTACAACAAACGCCTCGGCGTCAACAGCTTCGTGCTCGGCCTGCAATGGGTCGGCATGCCGCAAAGCCAAGTGCTCGATGCGCTGCAGATGTTCGCGGAAGAGGTCATGCCGCGCGTCGCCCAAGCGCTATGACAGCGTAAACTCATGCCTATGACCGATCCGTCCCCCTGGCACTTGGAGCCCGCGCGATGACCGATCTCGCCGCCGCTTTGGGCCGCGTTTCGACGCCGACCCTCACCACCGTGATGATGCGCGACCACGGCCTGCACAACACGGCGATCCGAAACGTCTTCGCGTGCAATCCGGATGCCTGCACCTTTTCCGGCCTGGCGATCACGGTGCGCTATCTGCCGCTGCGCGAGGATCTGCACCCGGTGCAGTATCTCGATCATCCCGACAATTTAATGCGGCCGCTGGTGGAAAACGCGGCACCCGGCTCGGTGCTCGTGCTCGACGCCAACCAGCGCAACGATGTCGGCATGCTCGGCGGCAATCTGGTGATGCGCATGATGCGGCGCGGCCTCGCTGCCGCAGTCACCGACGGCGGCATGCGCGACATTCCGGAAATGGCCGAGATGGCGTTTCCGGTGTTCGCCACCGCCGCGGCGCCGCCGCCGAGCTTCACCAAACTCATGATGGCCGACGTCGGCGCGCCGATTTCCTGCGGCGGCGTGCCGATCTTCAACGGCGATTTCATCGTCGGCGACGCCGAGGGCGTGGTCGCCGTGCCCGCCGCCATCGCGGCCACGGTGGCGGAAGCCGGCCAGGCGATGGATCATATCGAAGGCTATGTGCATCGGCGCTTGCGCCAAGGCGAGCCGCTGCCCGGGCTCTATCCGCCTGGTGATAAAGTTCGTGCCGCGTATGACGCTTGGGTGGCGGACGGCGAGCCCGATTTTTGAGGAGAGAGCGATGAGCAACCAATCCGTGCTGCTGCGCGACGATAATGACGGCGTGACGACCCTGACGCTGAACCGACCCGACTCGGGCAACAGTCTGTCGCACGGTCTGGTCGATGCCTTGCACGAAACCTTCGACGCCTTGGCCGACGACGGCTCGGTGCGCGTGATTGTGCTGACCGCCACTGGCCGCCTGTTTTGCACCGGCCATGACCTCAAGGAAAGTTTGGCCACGGCCGACGCCGACGAAAAGCGCGCCTCGAACATCCGCTGTTCCTACATGCTCGAAGCGATGCTGAATCTGCCGCAGCCGGTCATCGCCAAAGTGCAGGGCACGGCGACCGCCGCCGGTTGCGAGGTGATGGCAACCTGCGATCTCGCGGTCGCGGCGGACACCGCGCGTTTCGCAACGCCGGGCGTCAATATCGGTTTGTGGTGTTTGTCGCCGCAGGTGGCGGTGAGCCGCACGATCGCGCCCAAGCACGCCATGCAAATGCTGCTGACCGGTGAGTTGATCGATAGCGAAACCGCCCTGCGCTTCGGCCTGATCAACGAAGCGGTGCCGGCGGCGGACCTCGACGCGCGGGTCGAAACCTTGGCGCGTCATATCGCGTCGAAATCGCCCTACGCCGTCGCCATGGGCAAGCGCTCGTTCTACCGCCAGCTCGAACTCGACCGGCGCCAGGCCTACGATCACGTCAACGAACTGATGGTCCGCGCCTTCAATTCCGAGGACTCCAAGGAAGGCATCGCCGCGTTTCTAGAAAAACGCCCGGCCAGCTGGAAGGGCCGTTGAGGCGCATAAAGGCAAACACGAGTAGCGCGTGGACGGGCACTCAATTGCGCTAGACAGTGCCTCGGGCCAACAATATCGCAGCCGGCGGTCCCCACGGCCTGCGACGCTTTCTAAGATTTTAGAACCGCTTGATCTGGATCAAAGAATGGACGCGCTGGATGCGCGAGTTTTCGTCCGGCCAAAATTGCTCGGTGAAGATTGGAGCCCAACAAGAAACGACCGTCCGCGGCAAGTGCTCGAAGCGGCGGAATCCGAATTCGAAACGTAACCTCGGCTGCGGCCGCATCCCCAAGATATCCCGAAGTTCGCGTATCTCCGTTAGCGCTACAACGAAATTCGCGCAGAGTTTTGACGTTATGGACTGGGCCAATGTCTTTCTCGTATGAAATCGACCAGCAGAATGGACTCGTTCTTTTCACGGCGTCCGAGGTCTTCTCCAACAAGGACCTTGCCAGTTGTGTTGAGCGCATTACTGCGGACCCCGCGTTCCAGTCGCACTTCAATCACCTTATAGACCTGCGGAACGTGGAGCGCTTCGAGCCGCGTTCTCTCCAGATGCAATCGCGCGCCTCCCGCGACAGGACAAACGCGAAACTTGACAGAAGCCACATCGCCATCGTGGCCGCGGACGACACCGTCTATGGGATGGCGCGCATGTATCAGACGCTCATGATCGGCGCTGACGTTACCGTCCGCGCATTCCACGAGATGTCGGACGCACTGCATTGGCTGGAGAAGCCGGCAGGCCCATGCTAGCGCCTTTCAACGAGTTGATGGTGTCCATCTTCGATGCTTCTGACTCGAAGAAGTGCTTCGCCGCCTTCTTGGAGAAACGCCCGGACAGTTGGAAAGGTCGCTGA
>JANQOH010000318.1 GCA_028289725.1 Alphaproteobacteria bacterium | reverse complement strand
TTGGTCGCCATCGCGGGTGTGGATTTGGGCCTGCCACTAACCGACGGCCTGTTATCCATTCGGCTCGATCGAAGCGGCGAGCCATTGGTCGAACGCAGTCAATGGCAATGGGCCGGCGGTCAAGTCGCGATGTCGATGTCGCGCGCCGATATCGCCGACGATGCCGACCTGCTGGTACTGGAGATTGACGGCATTGCGCTCGACCAATTGCTTGAATTGACGCCTCAGGGCTCCAACATTGAGGCAACCGGCACGCTTTTCGGGCGGATTCCGGTGGTTTTCCGCGACGGCGCCTTTGTCATCGTCGACGGATGGCTGGAATCGAGCTTCGAGGGCGGTGAGATTCGCTACGCGGCCGACGAACTGGCGCCGGGCCTGCTCGCCGGCGGCGAAGGAGTGGGTTTGCTGCTAGATGCCCTTGATAACTTCCAGTACAGTCGCTTGCGCGTCGATTTGTCCGGCTTGCCCGATGGCCAAACGGAAATGCGCTTTCGAATCCGCGGCAAGAACCCGGACCTATATGGCGGCGCGGAAGTCGAACTGAACATGGGGATCACGGGGCAACTTGAGCAAATTCTGCGCCAAAGCTATGAGGCGTACTACGAAGTCCCAGAAGAAGTTGCGCGAAAACTTGCCGGGGCTGCAAAGCGCCAATCCGGAGACGGCCAGTGAGGACGACGCCTTGACCGATAATATGCTGATGCAATCATTCGCTTACAAGCAATCTTCAGTTTCGGCTGTCGCATTGCTGGCGTTGACGTTGGCCGCGTGCCAACCAACCGTGAAAGTCGAAGCGCCGGACAAGCCGATCGTGATCAATCTGAACATAAAGATTGAACAGGAAGTGCGGGTGAAAATCGACCGAGAGCTCGATGAAGCTTTCGAAGAGAATCCGAGCATTTTTGACTGAGCCTATTTGGAGACGACCGATGCCGCGCACTTCGTTTCGTTTTGTTTCGTTGTGGTCCGCCTTGATACTGTTAGCCTTCGCCGCGATCGCCCCGGCGGAGGCAGGATCGCGTGAACTCAAGAACACCGGCGCGGTGGGCGAAACCGTTGACGGCTATCTGGGCGTGGTCAACGATTCAGCAAGCCAGGACATTCGCGCCGAAGTCGACTCGATCAATGCCGCGCGCCGCGCAGCCTATGAGGACGCAGCCGCGGATACCGGCCGACCCTTGTCAGAAGTACAAGCCGTGGCCGGTGCGCGCCTGCGTGAAAAAGCGACGCCCGGTGACTGGATTCAGAACGCCGCGGGCGAGTGGGTTCAGAAACAATAGGGGATCGACGACCGCGTTTATGTCGCGGGCCGAGTCATGAGCAGGGCGTTTCCTGTGTATCGAATAAGCGGATGCGGCACGACGGCCCTTTGGTCGACTACATCATATCCCAGTCTGAGATAGAGCTGCCACGAGCCCTGATTTTGCTCGAAGGCGATCAGGCTCAGTTTTTCGATGCCGCGCTCTTTGGCTGTGAGCAGCGCGGCGTTCATCAGTCGGGTGCCGATGCCAAGACCGCGATACTCCGGATAGAGCGCGACACCGGAGATATAGAGACTGCCGAGCGCCTCAAGCTCCGCATATGGCCGCAGGACAGGATCGCTTTCCGGTTCGCCGGGTTCGTTCATTTCGTAGGCGTGCAGCATGCCGAGTACCGCGCCGTCATGTTCGGCGATGGTGCAATTCTGACAGGAGAAATTGACACCCTCACGGGCATAGCGCTGTTCGCCAATATCCAACAAATCGAGACCGGGATACTCAGGCTTCAACAGCTGCCAAATGTAATCCGCGACGCCGCCTGAGCTAATGCGAAACAGCTCCGCGATCGCGCGCGAGTCTTCGCGACGAGCGGCGCGCAGTTGCACTTCTTTTTGGTGTGCGTCAAACACGGCGATGCGGATCCCTCATGCCCATGTGATAGCGCGATTCGAGATGGACCGTTAGAGCAGCGTGCCTTCGAAGGGATGCCAACCCTCGGGGTGCTCGATCTCGACCACCCAGAGGTCGGGGTCGCGATCAATGGCCCGAGCGATGTAGGCATCCGCCTCTTCCTCCGCCACCGCTGCGCCGTCAAACGCGCCGAGCCAGGCTCGGTTGCCGTCCGCGTCGCGTGTTTGGCTTAAGACGCGGCACCCATTATCGAATTGATTGAGCTTCAACATCAGCGTGCCGCCCGTGCGGTCGCCCCGTTTGACCACGTAGGCCGGCACAGCGTCCGCGTTGCAACGGCGCACATGCGCCATCACCCACAGTTCGGTTGGCAGCCGGGCCTCGGACATGGAGCGTAGTTACCATGACCGATGGAACCCGGCCAGCGACGTGCTCTTAGATGCCGAAGGGCGCGGCGGGAAATGCGACCGCGCCACGCCCCTTCCCGATCGGTTACTCTTCTTTCAGGCTGCCGATATAAGCGACGAGATCATCGAGTTGCTCGTCCGTGAAGACAAAATTTGGCATTTCGAAATGCGGCGTGCGCAGAAATGTCCGCAGCCAAAATTCGGTTTTCTCTGGATTGTTGGCGACTTCGCGAAAGCTCGGCAAACCGACCAGATCAACGCGAACTTGCTTGTCTGACACGACGTGGCAGTCGGAGCAGATCTCAAGCGACATGGCTTCGCCACTCGAAATGCTGCCAAGCTGTGCCGCTGGCGCGCTCTGACCCGCCCAAAAGACCGCGATACCGGCTAGGACAAG
>JANQOH010000055.1 GCA_028289725.1 Alphaproteobacteria bacterium | reverse complement strand
ACAACAGCTCGCGCAAACGGTCGAAGGTGACGACGCCGGTCAGCCGGCCGTCTGGGTCGGTGACATAGAGGTCATAGTCCGGCGCCGTGCGCAGCACTTCGCGGATTTCGCCGGCGAGTGTGCGTTCATCGACCGTACGAAAGCGATCGGTCATCAAGTCGCCCACGGGGATTTGGCGCACGTCCGCACGGTCGTGCGCGCTGGCCAAATCGATGCCCCGGACGCGCAACTGCCAGGTGAACATCGAACCGCCGGTCACGTGCCGGGTAATCAACGATGCGGTCGCTACCGCGATCATCACGCCGATGGTGAGCGTATAATCCCCGGTCAGCTCGAATATGATCAGGATCGTCGATATCGGCGCGCCGAGCACCGCGCCGGCCAGTGCGCCCATCCCAACAATCGCGTAGGCGTTGACGTTGGCCTGCGCTTCCGGAACCGCGAGAGAGGCGATGATGCCGAACGCCGCGCCGGTGAGCGCGCCGATGCAGAGACTGGGGGAGAAGAGACCGCCGGCGAAACCGACGCCCAGGCTAATGCAGCTTGCCGCGGTCTTGGCGACGATCAGGATCAGAAGCAACTGGAGTTCAAGCCCGCCGCTCAGCGCGAGGTCGGTGGTTTCGTACCCGACGCCGATGACTTCAGGATAAAAGGCCGCAATCGCGCCGACCATCAATCCACCCGCCGCCGGTTTTAGATAGCCTGGCACTTGAATCCCACGGGCGATCCGGGCGGTGAGCATCGTCCCCGCCATGAAGGCCGAGGCAACGGCCGCGCAAACCAGGCCGAGCAGAAGAAACGCCGGCATCTCGTAGTAGGTCGCGATCTCGGCGCCCGGCACGACAAAGGCGGGGAAGTCGCCATATTGCGCGCGCGCGATGATCGTACCGATCACCGCCGAGATCACCACCGGCGCAAAGGCGCCGAGGCCATAGTGGCCGACCACGACTTCGGGCGCGAAGAACACGCCAGCGATGGGCGCGTTGAACGAGGCCGCGACGCCGCTCGCCACGCCGCAGCCTAGGAGGGTGAGCATCTGTCCGCGATCGAGCCCGGCGCGCTGGCCGAGCCAAGACCCCATGGTCGCGGCGAGATGTACCACGGGCCCTTCGCGACCGACCGACGCGCCGCTGCCGAGTGACAGCGCGCTGGCGATCGCCTGGTTCACGCCGTCGCGCAAGCGCATCCGGCCGCCTTGCAAATTGCAGGCATGAATCACGTCCGCGACGCCGTGCGGTCGCCGATCGGTGAATGCAAAATGGATAAACAACCCCACCGCCAGCCCCCCTAGGGCCGGTGCGATCAGTCGATGCCACCAATCGAGCTCGCGGGCCATGGACAGCACTTGGTCAGAGCCCGAGCCAAAAAAGCCGAATTGGACCGCGTCGATCAGGAACCGGAAGCCGATTGCGCTATAGCCGGCGGCGATGCCGATCGCGACCGCGAGGATCGAAAGCGTGAGATGTTCGTGTGATTTAAGGCGCCGCCATAACCGGGCGGTGAGGGAGACCGAAACCGCGTCTTCGGCCGGCATTCCGCTTAACTGTCGCTATCGTCCGCCGCTTTGTCCGAACTGGTATCGGATTTGGTTTTTGACTTGGTCGACGATTTGCTGGTCGACCGGCTCGCCCGCTTGCGCGCTGGCTTGGCGGGCGCCGGGGCCGCGGTGGCGGCGTCGAGCGGCGAAAACGGAAATGGCACGGTATCGCTGGCATAGCCGACGAAATCGGTCACCGTCTTGAGATAGCCGTTCAGTTTGCCGGAGAAATCCTTGAGATTCGCGTTGGGCTGGCCGGTGAGCAACGCCAAGCCAAATTGCACGGCCGCGAGAAACAGGATCAGCCAATAAACGACATACCCGATGATGGCGAACACCACCATGTACAGCAGCCGCATCCAACGGTCGCTATGGGAAACTATGGTCGCGTCGCCGCCGCGCGCTTCGGACATCGTGAGGTCCCCGCCGTTTTCGTTCGATCTATGATGGTGTTGCGCGAGACGTGTTACAAGATGCTCGGCGCGCGAACGCGCCCAGGCATCACGGACGACAGTCAGGCCAATATGTCGATGACCTCGTCCTCAAGCTCGGCGGCCGTGCGGATAACTTCCGCGTTCGCTTTTACGGCCAACTCGGCTTGCTTCAATGTAACAACGTCCTCAACCAGGCCCTGAGCACCGTTCTCGGCGACATTCTGGGCCACGTCCGCTACCGTCTTATTCGCCTCCTGGATTGCACGGACTGCCGTGACAATCGGAGACGGGTACGGAAAGTTGACTGGTGAGATCGCCATTCTGCGCCTCCAGTCCCGCTCGTGGTTCACAAGCACAATATAGAGTGCACGGTCCGGCGAAATGTGACGGCCGTCACACTTTTGCGGGTTTGCGGTCGTCGCGGTTGAAGGGCGAAGGTTTAGGCGTTTTTCCCGGCTTTGAGGCCCATATTGCGGCTCATTCCGGCCGGTCGCGGCAGACC
>JANQOH010000298.1 GCA_028289725.1 Alphaproteobacteria bacterium | reverse complement strand
AAACCGCCCAGTGGGTCGGTTGTGATGGATCCTGGCGCGCGATATCGCCCAATCGCGCATTGCGCAGGCCTCGGCCCGGCGCCAGGAACGACAGCGCTTCCAGCAGATTGGTCTTCCCGGCGCCATTCGGACCGGTCAAGACGACGGCCGCGGCGCCACATTCGATCCGAGCCCGGCGGTAATTCCGATAATCGCTCAGCGTCAAGCGCTCGACAGCCAATGACGGGGTCGCGACGCCCGCACGGGTGTCATCCGAACCACTCAAGGACGTTATCGGTTCTGGCGCCCGGGAGATGTTGAATTCCGCGACGGTCATACCCTCATGGGCATCAGGACATAGAGCGCTTTTTGATCGTCGCTATCGCTGACCACCGCCGGCGACGCCGAATCGGAGATCTCGAATTTCATCGTGTCTCCGTCGATCTGTTGCGTCATGTCCAACACGTAACGCGAATTGAAGCCGATATCGAAGGCCTCGCCGACATAATCGATCGGCAGCTCTTCGGTCGCCGTCGCTTGATCCGGACTATTCGCGGACAAGACCACTTTGTCGTCGCCAATGCTCAATTTGATGGCGCGCGACTTATCGCTGGAAATCGTCGATACCCGATCGACGGCCTCGGCAAAGGCCTTGCCGTGAACCGTCATGATGCTGCCGTTGGCGTCGGGGATGACGCGCTCATAGTCGGGAAAGGTTCCATCGATCAACTTCGAAGTCAGCAAGGCTTCGCCGACGGTGAATCGGATCTTGATGTCGGACAATGCGATCGACACGTCGTCGTCGCAGTCTTCCAGGAGCTTTCTCAGCTCCGCCACCGCTTTGCGCGGAACGATCACGCCGGGCATGCCCTCGGCGCCTGTCGGCAAAGCCGTTTCGACGCGCGCCAGCCGATGGCCGTCCGTCGCCACGGCCCGCAATATCTTGCCGTCTGGTCCGTCAATCGCGTGAATATAGATGCCGTTCAGATAGTACCGAGTTTCTTCCGTCGAGATGGCAAACCGCGTCTTATCCACCAATCGCAAAAGTTCCGCCGCCGGCATGGTGAACTCATGCGAAAATTCACCATCGGTCATCACCGGAAAATCTTCTGTCGGCAAACAATGCAAGGAGAAAGCCGACCGCCCCGTGCGCACCGACAGCCGATCATTGCCGTCTTCCGTGGCAATCTCCACTTCCGCGCCTTCCGGCAGTTTGCGCACGATGTCGTAGAGCATGTGTGCCGGCGCCGTTGTCGCACCGTCTTGGCCAATATCCGACGGCACCGCGTCAACCACGGCGATATCCATGTCCGTCGCGGTCAAACTGACGCGGCCCGCGCGTGCGGATACCATCAAATTCGACAGGATCGGGATCGTATTTCGGCGTTCAACAACGCTCTGGACATGCTGCAACGATTTGAGCAAATCCGCGCGCTCAATGGTCAACCTCATTGCCCGGCGCAACCTCACAAGATACGAACGACAGGCCAGCGTTTCTGGCTGGTCGGATGGCCGGCGGCCAAAGGGACCGCCGGGCTTTGGACTATATCAGACTGCGCCGGAATCCACACAAAATTGTGGTCTGCCAATCCAAGGCGGAAACGTAGAAAAACACCTGCTTTGTCGCGCGCCAGAGCGGCCACAAATTTGCGTCTCCTACGCCTCTAACATCCGTCGCAACAGTTCGACATCCTCGGCAAAACCGGCATCCGACGAACGCAACTGATCGACCTTCTTCACGGCGTGCATCACGGTCGTGTGGTCACGATTGCCGAATTTGCGGCCAATCTCAGGAAGCGAGCGCGACGTCAGCTGTTTGGCCAAATACATCGCCACCTGACGAGGCCGCGCCACCATCTGCGCGCGCCGCGCCGAGCTCATTTCGGCGACCTTGATGTTGTAATATTCGGAAACCCGCTTCTGAATTTCCTCGATGGTCACGCGCCGGTCATTCGCCCGCAGCAAGTCGTGAAGAACTTCTTGGGTGGTTTCCAATGACATCGGCCGCCCCACTAAATTCGAATGGGCGATCACCCGAATCAAAGCGCCCTCCAACTCACGCACATTCGAGGTAATTTTGTGCGCCAGGAATTCGAGCACTTTGGGCGGCACTTGTGTCGCGCCAAGTTGCTCCGCCTTGGCTTGCAAAATGCCGAGCCTGAGTTCGTAAGACGTCGAATGAACTTCGGCCACCAGTCCCCAACTAAGGCGCGACCGCATCCGCTCGTCCATATATTCGAGATCAGCCGGCGAACGATCACCGGACACCACGACCTGTTTGTTCTGATCCACCAGCGCATTGAAGGTGTGGAAGAACTCTTCCTGCGTCGACTCCTTGCCACCAATGAACTGAACATCGTCGATCAGCAAGATATCGACCGAGCGGAACAGCTCCTTGAAGCCCATAATGTTCTTGAAACGCAGCGCGCGGATGAACTGATACATGAACTTCTCGGCGGACAAATAGATCACCCGCCGGTTCGGTTCGCGCTCACGCACGCGCAGACCGATCGCATGCATTAAATGGGTTTTGCCAAGACCGACGCCGCCATAAATGAACAACGGATTGAAAGGCGGAATGTCGGATTCGGCAACGTTGCGCGCCGCAGCGTGCGCGAACTCATTCGGTTTGCCGACAACAAAGTTGTCGAAGCTGTACCGCCGATCCAGACGGGCGCCAATATCGCCGCCGTCAAACGGCCCGCCATTGGGCACCTCACCATCGATTACTGTCGTGTCTTCGCCGTCGGCCTCAGCCACAAATCCATCCATTTTCGACCCCTGCGATCCACGCGGTTGCTCCTCAGGTTCGGACAAAGCCGACCTGACCACGAAATCAATTGACCTAACGGTCGGCACTTCGTTCTGCCATAAGGCGCGCAGCCTGTCGCCGTAGCGGGGCGCCACCCAGTCGCACAAAAAGCGCGTCGGCACCGCGAGCACAACTTTCGTGTCGCGAAGCGCCTCGAAGGCCACCGACTGAATCCAGCGCTCGAACGTTGTGTTGCCGATTTCTCGACGAAGACGGTCCCGGACCGTCAGCCAGCTCGCGTCGAGTTGTTTGTTTGTTGGCTTACTATCGGTCATTTGCATGCCACGTTCCCGAGTCGCGATTGCGTCGGGAGGTGGCATAGGAAACGCGGTCTAGATGTTCGTCGCCCCGAGAAATTGCAATTGATCAATAGACCATCTCGAGACTGGAAATCCTTCATCGACCCTCGCTCCCGAAGAGACAAAACTTCCCCAACGACCAAATGCAAATTTGATCGACCCTTAGCTAACGAACCTTATTTCCAAGGCTATTAACTGCTCAATTTTCGGGGATGCCGCCCGCATCCTGACGGAACATTTGCGCACCACTTGTTCCGTCACCTCCCTAGTCCGCACAGGTTACTCACAGCTCATCCGGCTTGCAATAGAATCGACACATGGATTCGGGATTTTTTTGTGCGTGTTGCGGATTGACAAACCGAAGCCTAGATTCGCTGCGGTGTTTCTCAAAAAGCAAAAAGCCGCGCACATGGCGCGGCTTCAATTCGACCTTTATGTGGATGCTCTAAAGAGCCTTTATACGCGCCGACAGCCGCGACAGCTTGCGCCGCATCACGTTCTTTGCGATCACGCCTTTTCCGACACCGCGCATGAGTTCCGGCTGCGCCGCGCGAAATGCGGCCTGCGCCGCTTCTTTGTCGCCTTCGCCGATCGCAGTCTCGACGTTCTTCAGATAGGTCCGGATTCGTCCCGTCCGCGCGCGGTTGATAACCCGGCGGCGTTCGTTGCGGCGAATCCGCTTCTTCGCGGAATGATGATGGGCCATGCCTGTCGCTTGAATCTATTGCCGCGGGCCAAAGAACCCGCCTCGCACAAGGGCGCGGTTATAGCCAAGCGCCCGGGTACCGTCAACCGCCGAGGACCGCCTGTTTCGACCCGATTCGCCACCTTAAGGACCGATCGTCCGAAGGCACAGAAAAATCCGGCCGAAACGGATCAGCGATTGGTGAATTTGGGCGGCCGTTTCTCGGCAAAAGCGGCCATGCCTTCCTTCTGATCTTCCAGCGCAAACGTCGAATAAAACAGGCGTCGTTCGAACATAACGCCCTCGTCGAGACCCGCTTGGTAGGCCTGATTAACCGCTTCCTTCGCCATCATCACCGACGGCAAGGACATCTCGGCAATGGTGGCGGCGACCGACAAGGCTTCGTCCAGCAAATTGGCCAACGGAACCACGCGGCTCACCAGCCCGCCGCGTTCGGCTTCTTCGACATCCATCATGCGGCCGGTCAGGATCAAATCCATCGCCTTGGCCTTGCCGATGGCGCGCGGCAACCGCTGCGTCCCGCCGGAACCGGGAAACGTGCCAAGCTTGATCTCAGGCTGGCCAAACTTCGCGTTGTCCGCCGCGATCACGATGTCGCACATCATCGCCAATTCGCACCCGCCGCCCAACGCGTAACCGGCCACCGCCGCAATGACCGGTTTGCGGCATTGCGTAACGCCCTCCCAAGTCCCGATGAAGTCACCGAAATAGGCGTCCATATAGGTCTTCGGCTGCATTTCCTTGATGTCGGCGCCGGCGGCAAAGGCCTTCTCGCTGCCGGTAATCACGATGGCGCCAATGGCATCGTCAGAATCAAATGCCGAGAGGGCGGTACCGACCTCGGCCATCAATTCGCTGTTCAGAGCGTTGAGCGCTTTCGGCCGATTGAGCGTGATCAGACCGACCTTGTTGCGGGGTTCGACCAAAATGTTCTCGTAAACCATAGCATCGCTTTCAATTGGCGGCGGATAAGGTGGCGCGGGCGCGCCGGTCGCTCGTTTCCTACCTCAGCGTTGGCACTGGGGACAATAGAAGGTCGATCGATTCGATTGCACGATACGGCGTATCACGTGCCCGCTCTGGGCGGTGGCGCAGGCTTCGCCCTCGCGGCCGTAGACACGAAAATTGTGCTGGAAATATCCCAGTTCGCCGGACGCCTGGACATAGTCGCGCAGGGAGGAACCGCCTGCCTCGATCGCTTCCGCGAGAACATCTCGAATCATTCGAGCCAGACGGTCCGCGCGCGCGCCGCCGATATTGATGCCTTGGCGCCGCGGCGAAATGCCGGCGCGAAACAGGCTTTCGCAGACATAAATATTGCCAAGCCCTGCGACCACGGTTTGATCAAGTAACAGTGCCTTGATGGGCGACCGCCGCTGCTCAACGGCTTCCAAAAGCGACGCGCCGCTAAATTGGTTTCCCAGCGGGTCGGGTCCGAGACGGCGGAGCAAAGGATGCTCATCGAGGCGGTCCGCGTCCGTGACATCCATCAGACCGAATCGGCGCGTGTCGTTAAAAACGATCAGCTTGCCCGCATCGGTTTCGAACAGGACATGGTCATGTGTCGCCGGGGCATACCCTTTGGACGGTGCGATGTTCATACGCCCGGACATGCCGAGGTGCGCGATCATCGTTTGTCCGTCTTCCAAGTGGACCAAGAGATACTTGGCGCGCCGGTCGATCCGCGCCACGCGACGCCCTACCAAACGATCGGAAAAGTCGACCGGCAAAGGTTGCCGTAGGTCGCCGCGCCGCACGGTGACCGAGGCAAGGCGGTGCCCTTCGAGGGCGGGGATCAAGCCGCGGCGGACGGTTTCGACTTCGGGAAGTTCCGGCATAGCTGCGCCGACTGTAGCTTGCCCGTGAGCGACGCGCTATCGTCCGCCGCATGGCAACCAACGACCAAGCGAGCAAGGCCTCGGCACACGAGGAAACGACCGTACCTTTCGGCGAGCACGACGTGGATCCGGCGGACAAACCGGCATTGGTCGGCGAAATTTTCACGCGCGTTGCTGACCGCTACGACTTGATGAACGACCTCATGAGCGCGGGAGTGCATCGCCTTTGGAAGCGGTCGATGGTCGCGGCGCTTGAACTCGAACCGCACGCCCATGTGCTCGACCTCGCGGGTGGCACCGGTGACATCGCCTTTCGAACACACGCCCTTCCCGCGACACCGTCCGTGACCGTGTGCGACATCAATGGCGCCATGCTCGCGGAGGGACGGAATCGGGCCTGGAATCGCGGACTCGTTCGCGGGCTCACATGGACCTGCGGCGACGCAGAGGCCCTACCGTTTGAGGACGCCAGTTTCGACGCCTGCACCATGGCCTTCGGGCTGCGCAACGTCACGCATATCGACCGCGCGCTCGAAGAGATTGCCCGCGTTCTCCGACCGGGTGGACGGTTCCTGTGCCTGGAATTCAGTCCGCGCGTCTCCCCGGGCTTAGAGGCCGTCTACGACACCTTTTCGTATCGGGTCATTCCGGCGATCGGCCAGGCGGTGACCGGTGATCGCGCGGCGTACGACTATTTGGTGGAGAGCATTCGGCGTTTTCCCGACCCGGATCGGCTCGTGGAAATGATGGCTGACGCTGGCTTTGCCGGCATCCGCATACACCCATACAGCGGCGGCATCGCGGTTTTGCACGCGGCCTGGCGGATCTGAACGGCGCTCCGCGACATGATCCGTAGTCTTCGCAATCTCTGGCGTCTGCTAATGATCGCCCGCATTCTGGCGCGGCACGACGCCCTCGAACCGCTCGAAATGTTGGGCGTGACGCCATGGCTCGTCCGCCCGGTTCGGTGGCTCGCTGATCGGCGGTCGAGCAATCTCAGACTCGGCCAGCGGCTCGCGGAAGCCGCGGTGGCCTTGGGGCCCGGTTTCATCAAGCTGGGCCAAGCGTTGTCGACACGCGCGGATCTGGTCGGAACCCAGGTTGCCGAAGACCTCGCGATGCTCCGCGACCGGCTGCCACCATTTCCGACGGCCGAAGCACGGAAGGTCATCGAGCACGAGCTCGGCACGCCGATGGCGGATCTCTTCGCGTCTTTCGACGAAACACCGGTCGCCGCCGCTTCGATTGCGCAAGTGCATTTTGCCGAAACGGCGGACGGGCGCGAAGTCGCGGTCAAGGTCCTGCGGCCCGGTGTCGAAAAGGCCTTTCAACGCGATCTCGATTTGCTGTTTTGGCTCGCCGGCCTGATTGAGCGGACCCAACCGAAGTGGCGCCGGCTACGGCCGGTCGATTCCGTCGCCGCGGTCGCCGACATGGTGGCAATCGAGATGAATTTGCGGCTGGAGGGCGCCGCCGCCTCCGAGCTCGCGGAGAACTTTGCGGATGATCCGAGCTTCAATGTGCCGGCCGTCGACTGGCACCGAACCGCCGGACGCGTTCTGACCACGAGCCGCGTGGATGGCATTCCGATCGACCAACGCGACGCTTTGGTGGAGGCAGGGCACGACCCGGCGGCGATCCTGGAAAAAGCGGCGTGCGCCACTTTTAACCAGGTGTTCCGCGACGGTTTTTTTCACGGCGACCCGCACCAAGGAAATCTGTTTGTCGACCGCGACGGCAATCTGTGGGTCGTGGATTTCGGCATCATGGGCCGGTTGGACCTTTCCACCCGGCGCTATCTCGGCGACATGTTGATTGGATTCCTGAACGCCGAGTACGACATGGTCGCGCGCGTGCACTTCGATGCCGGATTGGTGCCGCCGGATAAGTCCGTCGGCGCGTTCACCCAGGCGATCCGATCCATCGGCGAGCCGATTCTGGGACTGCCCGTCAACCAGATTTCGGTCGGCCGACTGCTGGGTCAATTGTTTCAAATCACCGAAACCTTCGGCATGCAGGTCCAGCCACATTTGTTGCTGCTGCAAAAAGTGATGGTTGTCGCCGAGGGCGTTGGGCGAAACCTCTATCCCGAAGCGAATATGTGGCAACTGGCCCGGCCGCTGATCGAGGACTGGATCATCACCCACAGCGGTCCGGATGCGTGGCTCAAGGTGGCGGCCGACCAAGCCGCGGGTCTGCTGCGGCGCTTGCCGCGCATCGCGGAACAAGCCGAAGCGGCGTTGGAAAAAGTGGCGGAGTGGCAGCCACCGGACGGCGGATCGGCCCGTGGCCTAAGGCCGATTCTTCTGTGGGGGGCGTTCGCCGCGGGCTTGGCCGTCGCGGCCGTGGTGGCGCTTATCGTCGCCGATTGAAGGGGTATCGTATCGCCGGTGCGGTGGTTGCCAAAACCGCTGTCCGCCCCTACGTTTAGCGAACGCCCGGCGCGCGCCAGTTCGGCCCGCCAGCCCCTGGGTGGGAGCACGTAAGTGCTTGATGGAAAAAGAATTCTTCTGATTATCTCCGGCGGCATCGCGGCTTATAAGAGCCTGGTGCTGATCCGTCGTTTGCGGGATCGCGGCGTCCAAGTCCGCTGCGTCCTGACCAAGGGCGGTGCGCAGTTCGTGACACCTCTGTCCGTCTCCGCGCTGTCCGAGAACAAAGTCTACAGCGAACTCTTCTCGCTCACCGACGAGAGCGAAATGGGTCATATCCGATTGTCGCGCGAAGCCGATTTGGTGGTTGTGGCGCCGGCCAGCGCCGATTTGATGGCCAAAATGGCGGCCGGCCGCGCCGATGACCTGGCTTCCACGGTTTTGCTGGCGACGGACAAACCGGTGCTCCTCGCACCGGCGATGAACGTAATGATGTGGCAGAACCCGGCGACGCGCCGGAACGTCGACCAGTTGGTTGCCGATGGCATTCAGATGATCGGGCCGGACGCCGGCGATCTTGCGTGCGGCGAACTAGGGACCGGGCGAATGAGCGAGCCCGAAGCGATCTTGGCCGCAATCGAGGCGCATTTTGCGACCGCTGGTCCGCTCAAGGATGTCCGCGCCCTGGTGACCAGTGGCCCAACGCACGAACCGATTGACCCGGTGCGCTACATCGCGAACCGATCGTCCGGCAAACAAGGCCACGCCATTGCGCGCGCGCTCGGCGATGCTGGCGCCGCGGTGACCCTCGTGACCGGTCCGACGCGCGAAGTGGATCCGCCGTCCGCCAAGGTCATCCGCGTCGAAACCGCGGAAGAAATGCTTGCCGCGTGCCAGGCGTCGCTGCCGGTGGATGTCGCGGTTTGCGCCGCAGCTGTCGCGGATTGGCGCGTCGCGCGGCCAGGAAACAGCAAGATCAAACGCAACGGTAATGGCGCCCCCACGTTCGAGCTGGTCGAGAACCCGGATATTTTGGCGACCTTGAGCGGCCTAAAACGAGGTCGCCCGACACTCGTCGTCGGATTTGCGGCCGAGACCGACGCGGTAATCGATCACGCGACCGCGAAACGGCGCACCAAAGGATGCGATTGGATCCTCGCCAACGACGTTTCGGCGGAGACCGGCGTCTTCGGCGGCGACCACAACACGGTGCATTTGATCGACGCGCATGGCGCCGAGACTTGGCCGAAAGCGACCAAGGCCGACGTCGCATCACGACTGGCCGACAAGATTGCGGAGACGATCGCCCAAAAAGGCCTGCTCGCGTGAGCGCACGGGACGACC
>JANQOH010000290.1 GCA_028289725.1 Alphaproteobacteria bacterium | reverse complement strand
TCAGCGCATCGATGCGCTCACGAATGGTCAGACGGCCCTTGTCGTGCTGGCGCGCGATGCCCTCCGACCCGCCTTGCTCCAAGGCGAGCGCGCGCCGTTGGTGTATTTCTTCGACTTCGCGTTCCCAGCTCATTTCGTCATCTCCGTCATGGCCAAATGGTGCGTGGCTTCGCCTCACGGCAAGGCACGCAGCCGGGTCCGCTCCGTAATCGGGCTCGTGCTTGGTTTGGGAAACGCTATTTGCGTGCGCTCAAAATTTTCACGCCTTGTGGGCCGACAACTTCTTCATGCGGAATGCCGCCGTCCAAGGCAAATGTGTCACCCGCGCGGCAGGTGGTCACCTTGCCATCTTCCAATGTGACCGAGATCTCGCCTTCCAGCACAATGACATGCGCACCGAAATCGTGGGTGTGCATCTCATTGATCTGGCCGGCCGGCCATTCAACCAAGTTGAAGTTATCGTATCCCTCGGCTTCGCGTTCGCGGCGAAAATTTACCTCATCCATCTCTCTTCATCCTCACAAGAGTTTATCTCTTTGCCCGATCATAGCCGACTGCGGCGCGTGATCTAAAGCCGAATTGCCGATACAATAATGGGGCACGGCTCATCAGAAAATTGGAGGAGACCCCATGGATCCGCGTAATGACAATGCGCCGAACCCTGAAGACATTCTGCTTAAGCTGGGCGACCGGCCTTGGCTGCCTTTTTCGCCGGGCGTCACCTACAAAGTATGCCGTCTCGACCCAGTAATGGGCGTCTGGACGATCATGATCCGGATGGAAGACGGCTCGTTCTTCCCACCGCACAAGCACCTTGCCGCCGGTGAGTTTTACATGGTCAAGGGCAAGCTTGACTATCGTGCCGGCAGCGCGGAAGCCGGCGACTATGGCTACGAACCCAATGGCGTGTATCACGAAGCGACCACCGCCGTCGGAGAGACTGAACTGCTGTTTACGAACCACGGGGCGATCGCTTTCCTCGGCGAAGACGATACGGTCGCCATGGTCCTTGATTGGGAGTTTTTCCGCGACAATCCCAACGGTGTCCCGCTTGCCGCCGATCAGGCAGCGGAATAGCCAACAGATCTGCCCAACAGAGTATGTGGCGGCTCCAGAAATGCTGGAGCCGCCAACTTTGACGCGCCCACAATCGGGTCATGCATGCCACGTTTGACTCAGGCTGCTATGGGCAGGCTCGGCGAGAGCGGTTAAGCTTGCGCCCAGATCGCCGCGCAGTGCGAGGCGGGCCCTCCGTCCGGTGGAAATCGGCCAGAAGAGCTAGATCGGCGGAGCGAACAACAATGGGATGAAACGGCCCGTACAGTCGCGCGCGGCGCACGAATAGTGGAGGTGCGCCATGGCTTTAACCAAGCAGACCCGCCGTCGATTTCTGAAAGGCGCGGCGGCGACCGCCGCGTTCACCGCGACTGCCCCCTATATCAAGACCGCATATTCCGCCGGCACGCTGTCGCTCGGCCTTTGGGACCACTGGGTGCCTGGCGCCAACGACGTGATGGAGCGCATCTGCGTCGATTGGGGCAAGGCGAACAATGTCGATGTCCATGTCGATTTCATCACCTCGATCGGCAATAAGCTGCTGCTGACCGCCCAGGCCGAAACGCGCGCCGAAACTGGCCACGACGTCTATTGTGTGCCGCTTTGGCTGGTGTCGATGTTCCGCGACTCGTTGGTCCCGCTCGACGATGTGGTGCAGGAAATCGAAAGCCGGCACGGCAAGCTGGTCCCGTCCGCTTGGTTCCTCGGCAATATCGATGGTGTGTGGCGCGGCGCGCCCGCGCCGACCGGCTCACTCAGCTACGCCAATGTGTCGCGCGCCGATTTGTACCTAGACCATGCCGGAATCGATCTCAAGGCCATCTTCCCGGCCAATGGCGATCGCGACCCGGCCTTGGTCGACAGTTGGACGTATGACGCCTTTTTGGAAGCTGCCGAAAAGCTGCACGCCGCCGGCCACCCATTCGGCGCGGCGATTGCCCCGGCGCCGGACGCATCGGCCTGGCTCAGCACCTTATTCACCGCCTATGGCGTAAAGCTGGTCGATGAATCGGGCGATATCACCGTGGATTCGGATGAAACCCGCGAAGTGCTCGACTATCTGAGCCGTCTGACCCAATTCATGGATCCCGGCGTCTATGCTTGGGACGATGCCGGCAATAACCGTTGGCTCATTTCCGGCACCGGATCCGCGATTTTTAACCCGCCGAGCGCCTGGGCGGTGGCAAAACGCGACAATCCGGATGTCGCGCAGCATGTCTGGCACCATGACGCGCCGCGCGGACCCGCCGGACGGTACCGCGCGGCAACGCCGTTCTTCTGGGGTGCCTGGCAATTTTCACCGAACGTGTCGGCAGCGAAGGACCTTTTCCTCCACGTCGCCAGTCCGGAAGTGGTGACGGAAATGCTGCAAGCCTCCCAGGGTTTCGACCTGCCGCTGGTCGAGGCCTATTACGAATCCAACGACATTTGGTCGACCGCCACGCCGCCCGACGGCGTGCTCTACAATTATCCGATCCGGGGCGACGAAGTCCAAAGCGTCGCGGGGTACCCCGCACCGCCCGAAATTGCGTCCGCCATCGCGACACAAGGTGTCTTCCCCAACCTGGTCGCGCGCGTGACCCAGGGTGGAGACTCGTTCGACGATGCTATCGGTTGGGCCGAGAATGAATTGGAAGGGTTGATGCGCGGCTAAGGGCCGGTCACGGCAGCGGGGGAACGCAATGGCCACGACAATAGCAATCGACGCCTCCGGCGACGGTACATTAACGCAGCGAAGCGCCTTCTGGCTGTTCATGCGCCGGAAGTCGACGATCGGCGTTTTGATGGTCCTGCCGTTGCTGGCCATCATCGCCGGATTAGTCGCCTATCCCGCCGGCTACTCGATGTTTCTGTCGACCCTGAACAAGGCGGAAACGAAGTTCGTCGGCTTCGCCAATTATCTGTTCCTGTTCAAGCGCGAAACCTTTTGGATGGTCGTTCAGCAGTCGATCATCTTCGCGCTGGTCGCGGTGGTCGGCAAAGCCTTTATCGGGTTCGTCGCGGCGCACGCGGTCAACACCATACCGACCAAGGGCCAGCGCAAATGGCGCGGCATGATGCTTATCCCGTGGGTGATCCCGCCTGCGCTGTCGACGCTCGGCTGGTGGTGGCTGTTCGAGCCGACTTACAGCGCGATCAATTGGGTGTTGGCGGAGATCGGGGTGGACGCGATTCCGTGGTTGAGCGACACGTTTTGGGCGCGGTTCTCGGTGATCCTCGTGAACATCTGGATCGGCGCGCCGTTCTTCCTGATCATGTATCTGGCGGCGCTCAAATCGATCCCAGAGGAGCTGTACGAGGCGGCGGCGATCGACGGCGCGAACGCGTGGCAGCGCCTCTACCACATTACGCTGCCGATGATGCGCAACATCATCGCAATCACGGTGCTGTTCTCAATCATCGTGACGTTTGCCAACTTCGATATTGTGCGTGTGCTAACGCAAGGCGGTCCACGCGACTCGACGCACTTGTTCGCGACCTACGCATTCAGAGTCGGCATTGAGTCGAACGACATTCCGCTCGGCGCATCGGTGTCGCTGTTTATGTTCCCGGTGCTGGCGGTTCTCGCATTCCTGATCCTTCGCAACGTGCGCAAACGCGCCATGGAGCTCTGATGGCCACCGCAGTCGCAGAAGCCTCGGTCGGCGCGGGCCTTCGCGCCAGCCTGACGCGCAATCGGCGCTGGGCGCTCATCGCGTCCTACGCCAGTCTCATCGTGTTCGTGATCTTCTTCCTGTTCCCGCCCTACTACATGTTGATCACGTCGCTGAAAACGAACAAGGAAATCGCGGAGCTTTCCACCAATCCATGGATCATCGAGAAGGGCATTACCTTCCAGCATTATTTCTCGTTGCTGATGGACACTGGCTTCCCGATTTATTTCCGCAACACCATCATCGTGACCATATGCGTTGTGGCGATCACGATGGTGGTCAGCATTCTTGCGGCTTACGCGCTGTCGCGGCTGAAATTCTGGGGCGCCGGCGTGCTCGCCACCGGCGTCTTCCTAACCTATCTGGTCCCGGATTCGCTGCTGTTTATTCCCTTGTTCGAGATCGTCGGTGCGCTCGGACTGCTTGATACCTACTGGGTGCTGGTGCTCGTCTATCCAACGCTGACCGTGCCGTTCTGTACCTGGATCATGATCGGTTACTTCTCATCGATCCCGAAAGAGCTCGACGAAGCGGCGTTGATCGACGGCGCGAACCACATGCAGATGCTGATCAAGGTGTTCGTACCGGTGGCGCTGCCCGGGATCATCGCGGCGATGATCTTTGCCTTTACCGTTTCGTGGGCATCTTTCCTCTATCCGCTCGCCTACATCTTCACCGAAGATCAGATGGTGCTGACCGTCGGCACGGTGACGACGCTTATTAAGGGCGACGTGTTCCATTGGGGCGGCCTGATGGCCGGCGCACTGCTCGCCGCGGCGCCGCCGGTGATCATCTACGCGTTTTTGATGGACTACTACATCGCCGGCCTGACGTCCGGCGCGACCAAGGGCTGACCGAACCATGGCCGATGTAACGCTCAACAAGCTGGTGAAAACCTTCGACCGCACCGAAGCCGTGTGCGGCATCGACCTGGAAATCGCCAACAACGAATTCGTCGTGCTGGTCGGCCCTTCGGGCTGCGGCAAGAGCACGACGCTGCGGATGATCGCGGGCTTGGAGGAGATCACCGAAGGCGATGTTTTGATCGGCGGGCGGCGGGTCAATGACGTGCCGCCGAAAGACCGCAACATCGCGATGGTGTTTCAGAACTACGCGCTTTATCCGCATATGACGGTAGCGGAGAACATGTCGTTCGGGTTGCGCCTGCGCAAATATCCCAAGGCGGAAATCAAACAGCGGGTCGTGGAAGCCGCCGACATTCTCGGCATCGACGATTTGCTGGACCGCAAGCCGCGCCAACTTTCCGGCGGCCAGCGGCAGCGTGTCGCCATGGGCCGTTCCATCGTCCGCAATCCGGAAGTGTTCCTGTTCGACGAACCGCTCAGCAATCTCGATGCGAAGCTGCGCGGCCAAATGCGGATCGAGATCAAGCGCATTCACCAGAAGGTCCGCACAACGACGGTTTACGTCACGCACGATCAGGTCGAGGCCATGACCTTGGCGGACCGCGTGGTGGTGATGAACAAAGGACGGATTGAGCAAGTGGGCTCGCCAAGCGACCTCTACCACAAACCCAGCACGCGGTTCGTCGCGGGATTCATCGGCTCGCCGGCGATGAACTTCATTCCGTGCAAGCTGGTCGAAGCCAATGGCGGCTTGGCGGCGAAGGTGAACGACACGATTTCAGTGCCGATACCGGCCGACCGATCGGATCGTGTGCGGGCGCAAGTCGGCAAGGAATTGATGCTGGGATTGCGGCCGGAGCATATTCGCGAACAACGCGCCGATGACGGCGCCACCGGCGTCGCGTGTGCCGTAACGCCCGATGTGGTGGAGCCACTTGGCATGGAAACCATGGTCTATTTCGGCCTCAACGGCGTGGAAATCTGCGCCCGCGTGGCTCCGGAGGCCTCGCCCAATCCCGGCACGCCTTTGACGCTTTCGATCGACGCCAACCGGGCCCATTTGATCGATCCGTCATCCGATATGGTGTTATAGCGTATAAACCCTTAGATTCGTTGAAGTTATAAAAGCCCGGTTGGTATCACGTGCGCACAGATTCTCTTGAACAGATCCTGACGACCCTTTTTTTGGTGATCGAAAGCATCGCCGGATATCCCGTGCCGGACGCGCATCCGTCGGTCGAAGCGATGCCGCAGACGGAGATTGCCGATATCGTTTGCGGGCGGCCTTGCAATGTGCGCGCGGTTTACCTCAAAGACCGGGGCGTGTTGATCGACGAAACGATTGAATTTCAGCGTGACGCCTTCGGCCAGTCCGTCCTCGCCCACGAACTCGTCCATTACCTCCAGGACAAGAACGGCGCGTTTTCCGACATGACGCCTTGCAAACGCCAATCCGCGCTCGAACACGAAGCCTACTGGGTCCAGGACGAATATATGCGCCAGGCCACCGGGAATGGCTTGATCGCCATGCATTACTCCAACCGCCTCTGGCCGCGCTGCTTCGACGAATAAGCTCGAGGCGTGGTGCGATGGCTCTGGTTCTGCCAAAATTGAGCACCGAAATACCAAGAGGGGCAGACGATGTTGACGGATGAGGTGCTCAGGCACCCCACGAAAGTGCTCACTGAAGCACAGCGCCAAGCCTATTTCGAAGATGGCTTCGTATTGGTGGAAGGCGCGGTTTCATCGGATTGGCTCGAGCGCCTGCGTGACGCGAGCGACGCGATGATCGCGCGGAGCCGCGCGGTTACGGAGAATGATGACACTTTCATACTTGAAGAAGGCCATTCCGCGGAGACTCCGCGTCTGAAGCGCGTGACCAGCCCCGTTTCGCATCATGAGACCTTTTGGGCCTTCGCCTCCGAGTCTCCGATTGCCGACGCCGTCGCCGATGTTGTCGGCCCGAACGTCAAATTTTATCACTCCAAGCTCAACTACAAGTGGGCCGGCGGCGGCCAGCGCTTCGCTTGGCATCAAGACATTCAAGCCTGGCCGCACACGAATTACAGTCCCGTGACGGTCGGCGTTTATTTGGAAGATTGCGACATGGAGCAAGGACCACTGCGCACGGTGCGCGGCAGCCACAAAGGCGAACTCTATGATCTTTACGACGAGAATGGCGCGTGGGTCGTCAAAATCGCCGATCATGATCTTAATTGGCTGCAAGACGACATGATCGCGCATATGACCGGGCCCGCCGGCACCATGTTCCTGCTTAATTGCCGTACTATTCATGGCTCGACGACAAACAAATCGACGCGCGGCCGGCCACTTCTTTTGAATGTCTTTTCGGCAGCTGATGCATTCCCTTATATGGCGCAACCGCTGCCGAGCCCCTATGACGGCGCGATTGTGCGCGGCGAACCAGCGCGCTGGGCGCACCATGATCCACGCCCTTGCCAGATTCCGCCTGACTGGTCGAACGGCTATGTTGGGCCGTGGGCGCATCAGAACAAAGATCAAACCACCCGCATGTAGCGCGAAAGGTGAAGCGCGATGACCGATAGTTCAGCGGGCGTTCGCGCGCGCGTCGAGACCCGGAGTGATGGCGCGAGGATTGGCTGGGTCACGCTCGACAATCCAGGCAAGATCAACATCGTGAACAGCGCGCTTTGCCGGTCGCTGAGTGACGCCATCGATGAATTGGCGGCCGACGATCAATTACGCGCCATGGTGCTGACGGGCGCCGGCGATCGCGCTTTTGTCG
>JANQOH010000284.1 GCA_028289725.1 Alphaproteobacteria bacterium | reverse complement strand
CCAGCGCCATCACGCCATAGACAATGAACAGTTCGAGTTCGGGCATCATGTTCACCGCCATCGTGCGGCCGATACCGACCATCAGCGCGCCGATCGCCGCGCCTTCGATACTCCCCAAACCGCCGACCACAACCACCGCGAAAGCGAGCACGATCACCTCGACGCCGATGCCCGGAACGACCGAGATCATCGGCGCGGTAAAGGCGCCGCCTAACGCGCCGAGCATGGCGCCGATCACGAAGGTCACGGTGAAGATGCGCGTGACGTTGATGCCGAGCGCGCGGCTGATTTCACGATCGTAGATCACCGCGTGAAGCAATTTGCCGGGCCTGGTTCGATTGACGCCGAACCACACGCCAAGCCCGACCAAAATGGCGAGCCCGACAAGGCAAAAATCGTACACCGCGAACGGAATATCGCCGACATCGGCGTAGCCGAGCAAGGAGCGGGGCTGATAGGGCATGTAGGACTGCACGCCGAACACCAGCTTGGCGACATCTTCCAAAATGAGGAATGTCGCGAAGGTAGCAAGCACGATGACGATCTCGTCCCGCCCATACATCCACCGCAAAATGCCGCGTTCGATCAAGATGCCCATCACGAGCCCGACCGCGATCGCCGCGAGCAAGATGATTAAATAGGCGCCGTAGGGCGTCCAACCGGCATCGAGGTAATGACCGATCGACCATGCCGCCGTGAAAGCGCCGAGTGCGTACAGACTGCCGTGCGCGACATTCAGGATGTTCATCACGCCATAGATCAGCGTGAGGCCCACCGCGACCAAAAACAGCCACGACGCATACACCACGCCGTCGACCAAAATCAGTGTCGGATCAAGCATCGTCCCCCCGCCCGCTTAGATCCCTTCCGTCAGTTGCACGCCGCGCCGGGAAATCCGGCTTCGATCCAGGCGACCCCGTTCATGTCCTCCGGCGGATTGACGCAATCCGCCTCGTAATAAGTCACGTCGGTGACGGTGACGCGGCCGAGATCCGCATCGTATTGGCTGAGGCCGATGGCGTTTTGCTGGACGGCCTGGTGGCCCTTCCCGAGCTTCATCTCCACGAGACCACTTGGCCCAGTCCAAGAATGATATTCGAACGCCGCGATAACCTGTTCGGTGCTCGGCCATTCGCCGGCTTCGGCATGCGCTTTCTCATACACCGATTTGATGCCCAGGATCGCTTGCGCGAATTTGTAAGACGCGTAATTGGGCACATCGTCATACCGATTCTGATACTCGGTCCGGAACCAGGTATTGAGCGGGCTGTCGGGTGCGAAATCACCATGCGGCCCGCGTGCACCAACAATCGTACCGTCGGGCAGTTGGCGACCAATCCGATTGAGGATCTGTTCGCCGGCGCTAAGGATCACCTGACTGCGCTGGAACAAGCCGCGTCCCGCGGCTTGAAGGATGAAGGCTTCGAGATCCGCGCCCCACAAGCTGGTGTGGATGACGTCGGGCCGCGTCGCCAAGAGGGTTGAGATCTCGGCGCCATATTGGCCCGCGAAAATCTTCGGAAACTGCTCGGTGACGATCTCGGTGCCGTCTTGCAACTGAAGCATCGAAGTGGAGAAGTCTTTCCAGGAGTCCTGGCCCCAGGCATAGTTCTGGTTGATCCCGGCGATGGTTTTTGCGTCCGGGTTCATGGCGAGCAAGTAGCGCGCCGCGGCGACGTTATCCATCACCGCGTGGGGTCCCGTGCG
>JANQOH010000277.1 GCA_028289725.1 Alphaproteobacteria bacterium | reverse complement strand
CGGCCCGGGATCGATGCCCTCATGCGCCAAGGCAGACGTGAAATTGGCCACCATATTGTCGAGCAAGTTGGCGACGCCCTGGCAATTTGGTCCGCAAATCAGGGTGCCCTCTTTGGCCGCCTGGGCGACCAGTTCCGCCTCCATGGCAGCGCCATCGGACCCGGTTTCGCGAAACCCGGATGTATAGATCGTGAGGGCCTTAATCCCGGCGGCCTGGCATTCACGAAGCGTGTCCAATACCGCAGGGGCGGGAACCACGACCACTGCCATGTCGACCGGCTTTCCGATCTGCGTCACGCTCGCGAAGCACGGCACACCGTTAATCTCGTCATACCGCGGGTTAACCGGATAGATCGGACCGTCGAACCCATAGCGGGTCAGAAAATCAAGCGGGCGCCCACCCGGCCGTTTCGGATCCGGCGTCGCCCCAACAACGGCGACAGAGCGCGGTTTCATGAGCGGCGTTAAATCCCGAAGCGGATTCATTGCGCGCGCGCCAAGGTATTCAAAGCCGATTTAAGCCGCATCACTCCAGGCCTCCGCGGTCCACCTTTTGTATCGGCGCGGGAGCATGCCGAAGCCGCATTCGCGTGTCTAGAACCCCTTGAAAACGTGCCCGCTATCCCCACATAACCGCTTGCCCAGGATGCCGCCGAGCGGGTCCCGGGCGAACTTGACAGGGTCGCGCATGGTGCGGACCCGAATAGCGCATATTGCTCACTGGAGGATATGACATGCGTACGTTTGACTTGAGCCCCCTTTTTCGGACCACCGTTGGCTTTGATCGCCTGAATCGTTTGCTCGATGCAGCGCAGACCGTCGACGGGTCCGCGGGTTATCCGCCCTACAACATCGAGAAACTGGATGAAGACAGCTATGGCATTACCATGGCGGTCGCCGGTTTCGCCGAAGACGATCTCGACGTCACGGTTAAGGACAATGTGCTTGTCGTGACTGGCCGGATCGGCTCCAAAGAGACGAATGAGAAGCGTTACCTACACCGCGGGATCGCGACGCGCGCGTTCGAACGCCGGTTCGAACTTGCCGACCACATTCATGTGACCGGCGCGCGGCTCGAGAATGGCTTACTGCACCTCGAGTTGGTGCGCGAAGTGCCGGAAGAGCTGAAACCGCGCAAGATTGCCATCGCGAGCGATGGCGGTCACACGAAGGCCATCGAGGGACAGAAGGCGGCCTAAGCCGCGCGCCTCTTCCCAGGTCAAGACACAAAAAGGCGCCCGTCGCGATTGCGGCGGGCGTTTTTGTTGGCCTGTTACGACTATGCCCCTTCGACGATGAACAAAGGCCCGTTGGCCGCCTGATTGCGCATCTTGATCAGTGGCGCATATTCTGGCGACCCGTACCATTTCCGCGCTGCGGCGACTGTATCGAACTCGATAATCACGATTCGCGGTTTCGGCGGTGTTTCTTCAAGCGTTGTAATCTCACCGCCCCGAACCGCGTAGCGTCCCCCATACTGCTCGATGGTTGCCGGCACCTTTTCCCGATACTTCGCAAACAGCTCGGGATCGGTGACATCGATTTGCGCAATCACATAACCGGCCATTTTGTGGGCCTCCCCTATTGAAATCGGTCGGCGCACAATAGCGATAATGATCGGCCCGGCAACGCGGACCAGGGTCCCGTTATTCGAACCGGTAAAGCATCATGTGATTGGCAAGCGGGATCGACAGGGTTTCGGTTCGGTGCCGACGCAAGGTGTCCAACACAACGGCGTCGGGATCGAAGTGCGCCGCCAATCGATCGATCACCCAAACCCGCGACGCCGCGTCCGCATGCCCTCCGATGACCGCTGTATCGTCGGGCGCAATGCGCGGATTGAAGTCGATGCCTTTCGCCTCCCCGACCGCTTGACGTCGGGCGGGAAAAGGCTCCGGCAAACCAACCAGATCAATATCGGGGCGCAATGGCTTCAAATAGTAAGACAAAGGTATGGTCAGCGAATTGGGGATGGTCATAACAGCCTCGCCCGGCCCCGCCTCCGCTGAAATAAATTCCGCCACCTGACGCCACGGTTCGTGACTTGGCGCCTTGATCAACTGCCAACTGCCATACATGGAGACAACGAGTATCGCGGCAGCGACCCCGGCTTTCATAGCCGGTTTTCGGACGCTGGCGATGCCGGCGGCAAACGCCACGAGGCACGGCAAACTCATCCACACGAAGACCCGCTCGATAAACACGGATTGGACCGCGACGCTGAACAAAACCAGCAAGGCGTAGGCAATGAAAAACAGGCCGGCCAGCAAAATCGCCGTATTCTGCCGGCCCTCGCGCTCCATCGCCTTGAGACCGATATAGCCGAGAATGCCAAGGATCGGCGCCACGGTTATTGGCTGGATCGACTTGATATCAAGCAAGGTACTGAGTGGCCCAAGCGCCCGTCGCCAACTCAGTTCCGGCGTCCAATGATCCCGGGTTACGCCGCCGAGTTGCCCGAAGAAAGTTGCGGCGAACGGCGACCACAGAGCAAGAATGGCGCACCCGGCAATCACGAAATTCAAAATATGCGCCCGCGCCATGCCCTGCCGCGCGGCGATCCACAAGCCGGTCAGACCCAGCGAGACCACAAACACAATCGCCGTGTTATGGAACCACATGGCACCTGCCGCGCCGACAATCAGGGCGCACCAGGCGGGCAAGGCCGTTTCGCCGGCGGCGGGTCCTAGTCGCAAGGACGCCGCGAAGCCCTTTATGTCGAGCCACGGTCGCGCCATCAATGCGGGGCGCACGGCAAGCCAAGCAGCGCCAGAGAGACTCACCGCCACAGACAAAGTGAGGAGCGTGTATGGCCGGGCCTGTTGCGCGTAGTCCAAATGAAGCGGCGACACGACGAAGAGAGCCGCCGCGATCACGCCCGCCAGCACGCCGTCACGACCCGGCAGGGTTTGACGACCGATCAAATAAATGAACGGGACGGTCGCCGTGGCGGCGATCACGGACAAGGCGCGGAGCGCAAATTCGGTTTCGCCAAAAACCCGCCAGAGCTTGAGCAACGAAAAATAGAGCGGCGGATGGAAATCGTACGACGTCACATCCACCCAAATCGTGTGCCAGGTCTGCGCCGAAAACCAATGGCTATACGCCTCGTCGAGCCAAAACGAATCCTGGCCGAGTTGAACCAAGCGAAGGCTCGCGGCCGCCGCGATCAGAAACAGAACGATAAGCTGCGCCGGTACGGCTCTCGATTGCATAGCGTCGTCCGAACGAAATCGGGGGCTTTCGCGGCTCTATCCCGCCGTCTGGCCCGATTTCGGTCTGGTGCCTCGGTTTGAAATCCCGAATGTGAAAATGGGGCGATTGCAATAGGTCTCAACCGAGATTTCGCAGCGCTGGCCTAACCGAAGAGGCAAGCCTTGCTGGGGATGCGATCTATATTTCATTGCCGTCCCCGGGCCACACGCAATCAGCCCGCGGCGACGACCAACGCGCGGCACATACATTGCGGTGACAGTCGGTGCGCAAAGTTCCCCTTGAGACATTGGCGGGTGTTTGGATTTTTGTCGCCACGGTCGCGCTTGTCGTTGAATTCGCCGGCTATTTCGAAGCGGGTCTCACGAACGGGCGCGGTTATCCGTTAGGCCAGGACTTCATCAATATGTGGGCGGGCGCCAAACTCACCGCGCTTGGCCGAACCGAAGAGATTTTTGATTTCGGGGCCTTCCATGCGTTTCACCTGTCGGTCGTCGGCGCGAGCATTCAGCTCTACCACTATAGTTACCCGCCCGTCATGGCGGTGCTATCTCTGCCACTCGCCGCCTTGCCCTACGTTCCGGCGCCCGTCGTCTGGCTGGTCGGCAGCACGGCCCTTTTTGCATTCGCGGCCCGATGCGCGCTGCCATGGCCGCGCGCTGTGCTGTTCGCGCTCGCGACACCGGCCCTATTCATCAGTCTGATCGCCGGGCAAAACGGCGCGCTCACGGCCGCATTATTGGGCGGCGGTCTGGATCGGACAAACTGATATCCAACATATTGAGTAGCCCTGCAGCTCGCCGAACAATCGACCAATGTTCTGCTTGGGCTG
>JANQOH010000021.1 GCA_028289725.1 Alphaproteobacteria bacterium | reverse complement strand
TTGAGGAAGGTGACCTCGAAGGCGTGCCCGACGTCGCCGAAGATCTTGGCGTTGTCGGCCCAGGTGATCACCGTGCGCGGCGACATCACCGTGGAGATGTCGCCGTTGATGAAGCCGTTCCGCGTCAGGTCGGCGACCGCGACCATTGCGCTCAGGAGTTCGCGGCCCTGCGCGTCGTCATAGGCCGGCGACTTCGCCAGCACGATGTCGACCTCTTCCTCGTGCGGCAGGTAGTTGAGCGTCGCGACGATGTTCCAGCGGTCCATCTGACCTTGGTTGATCTGTTGTGTGCCGTGATACAGGCCGGTGGTGTCGCCGAGCCCGACCGTGTTGGCGGTCGCGAACAGGCGAAACGCCGGATGCGGCTGTATGACGCGATTCTGGTCGAGCAGCGTCAATTTGCCCTCGACCTCCAGGATGCGCTGGATCACGAACATCACGTCAGGCCGCCCGGCATCATATTCGTCGAAGACCAAGGCGGTCGGTGTCTGCAGCGCCCACGGCAACAATCCTTCCCGGAATTCGGTCACCTGTTGGCCGTCGCGCAGCACGATGGCGTCCTTGCCGACCAAATCAATGCGGCTGATATGGCTGTCTAGGTTGATCCGGATCGTCGGCCAATTGAGCCGCGCCGCCACTTGCTCGATATGCGTCGATTTGCCGGTGCCATGATAGCCCTGAATCATGACCCGCCGGTTGTGTCCAAAGCCCGCCAAAATGGCGAGGGTAGTATCGTGATCGAATTGATACGCTTCATCGACGTCCGGCACATGCTCCTCGGTATCCGAGAATGCCGGGACAACCATATCGCTTTCGATTCCAAAGACCTGGCGCACGGACACCTCAATATCGGGCATGCGTTCGGCTAGCGGGGCCGCGTCAGCCGCGGCGTGCGGAGTGGCCATAGGCAAATTCCTGCGTGGCTCGTTAGGGAAAATCGGCGCACTGCGCGCCGGGACGGGCTATGCGTCGTCAGAATTCAGAAGATACGTATAGGCCTCGTTGATCGTTTTCAACCGTTCCTCGGCGGCCTTGGAGCCGCCATTGGCGTCCGGATGGTGGCGTTTGACGAGCTCCTTATAGCGTGCTTTACGCTCGGCATGCGAGGCCGTGCGATCCAATCCCAGCTTGGCGAGGGCTTCGTCACGCGGGGTCTTGGGCTTTGGGGGCTCTGCCTTTGCGTCATTGCCCAGGATGTTGTGTGGATCGCCGAAGCCATGTTTCGCGGCCTCGAGAATTTCCGCCTCGGTCCGTCCCCCGAGCGGCCAGCTTGGCCGGTGCCACACGGCGTCCTGACGGCGAATGGCCTCAATCTGGTCTTCCTCAAGGCCCGAGAAATAGTCCCAATTTTTGTTGTAGTCGCGCACATGGTCCAAACAGAACCAATGATATTCGCGTAAATTGGTCGGCGATTTGGGTGCGCGATATTCGCCAACGCTGTCGCAACCCGGCCAATTGCAGGCGCGCGCGCCGGCGTCAGTTTCCGTGTCTTGCCATTGCCGCCGTTCGCGATTTGGCAGTCCTGTGCGGCGCTGTGTCATGATGTTCAATATGCCGGTCCTATGGCGGCGAGACAAGAAGCGGTCGTGCTTGACAGAAGCCCAATGTGTGAGGCACCAGGGATGTCCTTCCCCGCACCCACGGACGACACAAAAAATGTCCATTCGAGATTCGCTGGAACGCAAAATTTCCGAGACCTTAAATCCGGAAACGCTGGAAATTGTTGATGAATCCCACTTACACGCGGGCCATGCCGGGGCTCGGCCGGGCGGCGATAGCCATTTCAAAGTATTGATCGTCGCGGATGCCTTTGACGGCAAGTCGCGAGTGGATCGGCAGCGCCTGGTGAATGGCCTGTTGGCGGACGAGTTCGCCGCCGGTTTGCACGCTTTGTCGCTCACCACGCTCACGCCAACGGAAGCCGGGCGGCGTTAGGCGACTATGCGTCGTCCTCTTTGCCGGCGAAAAATTCGGGATAATAGTCGCGGACGACGGGGCCATCGTCACGCCACGCATGGCAGGTGTTCAGCACGGGCGGCGGCTTGCCGCCCTTGATCTTTCCGGATTCGCGGTCGCGCATGCGATACGGGTAAATAGTCTGGTAACCGACGGTCGCCATGCGCCCGAGCAATTCGTTCAAATGCGTGCAGCCTTTCGTGTTCCCGAGAAGGCGGCGAACCGTGCGCGTCCAGCCGGGGCCGATACTCTCGCCCTTCAATACCGCGAGACCAGGGGCGGCGTCGGGGCAAATCTGGTACGGCGTGGCATCGCTCGCGGCCGCGATATCCCGGATTACGAAGGCATCGTCCACTGTCATCCGGATCGCCATGTGATGGACCGGCTCGCCCGGCGCGACCTCGCCGCGCCATTGATTGCGATAGCCGTAGGTTTTGGAATCGTTCAGCTCGCCCTCGATGTCCCACAGGCCATCCGAACGCAAATAGCCGTGGCATTCGATGGTCCGCGTGTGGATTCTTTCGCGGTCGGCGGGAGCGGGTAGGGGCATGGCGGCGCGGCCCTGTTTGGTCTCAAGTGGCCGCTGACATACGGTGTGCCGCCGCGACCGGCAAGCGGTTTGCGCGCTGGCCTAGTCTTCTTGGTCAGCCGTCACGTGTGGCCGAAGCCGCAGGGACGTGATGCGGTTTTGCTCGCGTCCCAGCACCTCGAACTCAAAATCGTGGAAGACAAAGCTTTGACCTTCTTCGGGAATACGCTCCGCTTCGTGCAGGACAAGACCGGCGACCGTCGCCGCTTCCTCGTCGGGCAGCCGGCAGTCCAACGCCCGGTTGAGATCGCGGATCGTCACATCGCCCGCCACGACGAAGGAACCGTCGGGTTGCCGGCGCACCCCGATGGTTGGCAGATCGTGTTCATCGGCAATGTCGCCGACGATCTCTTCAATGATGTCCTCGAGCGTTACCAGGCCTTCGAGCGTGCCATATTCGTCGACGACCAAGGCGAAATGCTCGCGGCGCCGGCGAAACGCGGCCAATTGCTCGGCCAAACTGGCATTTTCGGGCACGAACCAAGGCTCGTAAGCGAGCTCCATGACATTGAGCTGGTCAATGTCGCCCTCATGGGTGCGAATGGCGCGCAGCATGCCTTTGGCGTGCAGCACGCCGACAATATTGTCCGGGTCTTCGCGCCACAGCGGCACGCGGGTGTAAGGGCTATCCAACACCTCGGCCACCACGCGTGAGACCGGCAGGTCGGCGTCGACCGTCACCATGTTCTTCCGGTGCGTCATGATTTCGCCGAGCTCAACCTCCGAGAGGTCGAGAATGCTGCGCAGCATGTCGCGATAATTCTTGCGCACGCGGCCTTCGTGCGCGTGCAGGTCAAACAGCCCGCGCAATTCGTCGGCGGCCGACATGCCGCCGGCGCCGCTCGATTCTTTGCCGAGCGCCCGCAATAGGCCGCCGATCAACCACTGGATTGCGCCCGTAATCGGGGCCAGTACGATGACGACAATATTCAGCAGCGGCGCGAGGACGACCGCCATGCGGTCGGCATTGCGGATGGCGTAGGTCTTGGGCAGCACTTCCGCGAACACGAACACCAGCAACGTCATGGCGATGGTGGCGTAAACCACGCCAGCTTCGCCAAACAGGCCGATCAAGGCGCTGGTGGCAAGCGCCGAGGCCAGAATGTTCACCGCATTGTTGCCGAGCAATATGGCGCTGATCAGCCGTTCACGTTTTTCGATCAAGCGCTCGACCAGACGCGCGCGTCGGTCGCCGCGCTCGGCCATGTGGTGCATGCGCGAGCGCGACGCGGCGGTGAGCGCGGTTTCGGACCCGGAAAAGAACGCCGACAGCAGAAGCAGCGCGAGAATTCCGCCGAGCACAATGATGAGCGCTAGGTCCATGGTTTCTGCCGCGAGCCGCTACACTAAGCTGGGTGGCTCAGGCGGCCACGGCCGCTTCGAGCACCGAGAGAATCTGATCATTGGTCGCTTGGTCATGGAGAAAAGCTTGACCGATGCCGCGTACCAGCACCAGCACCGGCCGGCCGTCGCGCACTTTCTTGTCATGCGCCATGTGGCCCAACAGGTCGTCCGCCTGCCAGCTCCGACCTTGGAGACGCGGCGGCGCGGTCGGCAAACCGACCGCTTCAAAATGGTTGCGCACCCGCGCGAGGTCATCCGCCGGGCACAGACCGAGCCGGACGGATAGGTCAAAGGCCATTAACGTGCCGATCGCCACCGCTTCGCCGTGGAGCAATGCGTCGCCGAAGCCCACCTCCGCTTCGAGCGCGTGCCCAAAGGTGTGGCCGAGATTGAGCAAGGCGCGCCGGCCGGTTTCCCGCTCGTCTTCCGCGACCACGCGCGCTTTCGCGCGGCAGCAAGTGGCGATGGCGTGTCGCCGTGCGGCTAAAGTCGCCGCGTTATCGTCTCCGCCGAGTAGCGCGGCGCCATTTGCCTCGAGCCAGGCAAAGAAATCGGGATCGTCGATGAGGCCGTATTTGACCACCTCGGCATAACCCGCCAAGAGCTCGCGGCGCGGCAGGCTGTCGAGGACCTTGGTGTCGGCCACGACCAGGCGCGGCTGGTGAAACGCGCCGATGAGATTCTTGCCAAATCGCGCATTTATGCCCGTCTTGCCGCCGACCGAACTGTCGACTTGGGCGAGCAGGGTGGTCGGGATTTGTATGAAATCGAGGCCGCGCAACGCCACAGCGGCGGCAAATCCGGCCAGATCGCCGATCACACCGCCGCCCAAGGCCACGACGGTGGTGGCCCGATTGGCGCGCGCGCCGAGAATTTCGTCGAGCAAGGCGCCGAAATGGTCGAGATCCTTGGTGTGTTCGCCCGGTGGCAGCACGAAACTATTGGCGTCGATGCCGGCTCGATTCAGGCTGCTTTCCACCGCATCAAGATAAAGCGGCGCGACATTCCGGTCCGTGATCAAGACAATGCGCGGTGCGCGCAAAGCGTCGCCAAGCAATGTCCCGGCGTCAGCAATCAGGTTCGGTCCAATGACAATGTCGTAGCTACGGTCCCCCAGCTCGACGCGGACTGTTTCTTTCTCGCTCATTGGTTCTGCTGATTTGCCGATTCGCTGCAATCTGCGAGCGCGGTCAGAATTTTCTCGACCATGACTTCGTGCGGTGCGTCGATGCTTTCGACGACAATGTCGGCTTCGGCATAAACCGGATACCGGTCTTCAATCAACTTCTCCAAAACCGCTTTCGGGTCCTCATTGTTCAAAAGCGGGCGCGTTTTGCGCCGCGACACGCGCTTGAACAACACGTCAAGATCGGCCTTCAGCCAGATCGAGATCGCCTTCTCGGATATATGTCGTCGCGTGAGCGGGTCCATGTACGCGCCTCCCCCGGTCGCGAGCACTTGGCCTTGATTCTCAAGCAAACGGGCGATAACGCGCCGTTCTCCGTCGCGGAAATGCGCCTCGCCATGCGCCGCGAAAATGTCCGCGATGGTCATGCCTGCCGCTGCCTCGATTTCGGCATCGGCATCGACAAACTTCAAATTGAGTCGATCGGCCAAGCGGCGGCCGACGCTGGTTTTACCAGCGCCCATCAATCCGACCAGGACGAGGGTCTTGTCAGCAAACCGAGATGCAGCGTCGTTCATGATTGGGAAACCGGCGCTGACAACAACCTTGGTCGGTCGGTCCTGCGCGCCAATGCGTTGAATCGGGTACGGTGAGCCGGTAGACTGCATGGCACCAAACCCGCGGGACTATATCACAGCCGTTTACGCCTGTCTCATCAGCGACCAGAGCAAATAAATAACGCCTTGGCTCTCGCAACGGCGACGGCTGACATAGGAGCCGGATGCGCACACTAGGACGGTTACTTGGCCTGATCTTACTCGTGGCCATTATTGGCGGCGGAGTTTTCTTGGCGACTTGGGAAATACCACCCCCGACCAAAACGGTGGAGATACCGATACCTGATGACCGTCTGCCGCGTTAGGCGCCTATGGGCGCTGGCCGCCGCGGCGGTGCTCGCGCTGCCGGCGGGCGTCGCTGCACAGGTGGAGTCCGAGCCGGTACCGCTGACCGCGCCCCAGTTGCTCGAAAATGGACCGCCCGGCGTCACGATAGAAACGGCGCCGCCGGACGCCGTGCCCGAAGCGCCGGCTCCGGCGATTGAGGAAACCGGGCCCGACCAGCCCACCGTGCTGGAGGCACCGGCTCCGGAAACCGCTGAACCGGGCGGCATATCGGTCGGACCGCTCGGCGAATTGAGCAGCGGGTCAGCGGGCACATTGGAGCCAGGCGCCGGTGGCCTCGACCCCGACCTTTGGCGCAATACCGCAGCGTCACGCTTGATCTCTTTATTCGCGCGCGTTCCGGTCACGGCGCGGTCGCCGGCGATGCACGACTTGATGCGGCGCATGATCTTGTCGACCACGGCGCCCCCCGACCTCGACGCACCCATCGAAGAATTCATCGCGGCGCGCCTTGCAACGCTCAATCGGCTTGGCGCTTTCGAAGACGCCACGGAATTGGTCAGTGTTCTACCCGGATCCGCCATCAATGACGCGGCACGGTGGCAAGCAGCCGAAGCGCTGTTTTGGGCGGACGACACGGTTGGTGGATGTGCGCTTGTGCGCGATCAAATCCGGGTCACGCCGACGCCTGCGTGGCGCAAGGCCTTGATGTTTTGCCAAGCGGCATCAGGCGAAACGGATGCCGCCGGTTTGTCGCTTGCGCTGTTGCGTGACCGTGCGGACGAAGCCGATGACGCTTTTTTGACTGTTGCTGCTAAATTACTTGGTGAACTACCGAATGCGCCTCCCGCGCTCGACGACGGTTTGTCTTTTGCGGCGACAATTGCCGCGGAGATACCAGTTCCGCCGGAGCAAGTGGCAGGCCTGTCTGCGGCCGCCGTGAGCGCATTGGCTCGCCGCGCGCAACTCGATGTCGAGACGCGGTTGGCCGCGGCGGAGCGCGCATCGTCGTTCGGGGCGCTCTCGCCGGAAGGACTGGCCGCGGCTTACATGGAGCCGACATTCTCCGAATCGGAACTTGATGACGCGCGTGGGCAGGCCGGTGATTCGCCGGGCCCGTTTGGCCGCGCGCTCTTGTTCCAGGCCATTCGCCAAGAACAGGATTCCGATCAGCGCGCGGGTTTGTTGAGCGTGCTGTTCGGCGCGGATGGCGGACCGGGCTTTGGGCCGCTGGCGCGCGCCGCGGGCGTGCCACTGCTTTCCATCTCGCCTGCCGATACCGTGCTTTGGTTTGCCTCCGACGCGGTCCCGGCGCTCGTGGCCGGGTCGCGATTTGAAGCGG
>JANQOH010000210.1 GCA_028289725.1 Alphaproteobacteria bacterium | reverse complement strand
CTACGACCAACAAGTCAGGGCGCGGGACGGCGCCGTCCGCATCGAGCGCGTTGAAACCGCGGATGGCGTCGGCGACTTGTTCCGCCGCGCCGTCGCCTTGGACCAGCACCGGCCACAGCAATACCGGACGCGGAAAGCGGTCGGCGAGGCGTTGCAAGATGTCGCGAATCACCGCGCCCGTGGGCGATGTCACGACACCGATCACCTCCGGCAAATAGGGCAGGGCTTGCTTGCGATCTTCATCGAACAGGCCTTCGGCGGCGAGTTTCTTGCGGCGCTCCTCCAGCAACGCGAGCAAGGCGCCGGCACCGGCGACGGTCATCGATTCGATGACAAGTTGGTACTTTGAGCGCGCCGGATAGGTCGTGAGTCGCCCTTCGCAAACGACCTCGAGGCCATCCTCGGGCGCGACGCGAAGCCGATTCGCCGTGCCGCGCCATACGACACCGTCGAGGATCGCTTTGTCGTCCTTGAGCGCGAGGTACATATGTCCGGATGCGGCGCGTTTGAAGCCTGAGATTTCGCCGCGCACGCGCACCCGTTGAAAGCTGCCTTCGACCGTGCGTTTGAGCGCGGTCGACAGCTCGCTAACGCTATACTCCGGCGCGTTACTCGGTGGTGTTTCGATCGTCGTCATAGGGCGCGATGATACCGGTACGGCCAATTGATTGACAGTCGGCCCGCCATTCGGTGAACTCGCGCGCCGGCACGCCGCTGGCGGCCTTAATCGAGGGAAATATGAAAATTTTGGTGGTGGGCGCGGGCGGCCGTGAGCATGCACTGTGTTGGGCGATTGCCGCTTCGCCCCTGTGCGAAGCGCTTTATTGCGCGCCCGGCAACGGCGGTATCGCCCGCCACGCCACTTGCGTTGATATTGCGGCGGACGCGATCGAGGATTTGCTGGCATTTTGCCAGGAGACTGAAATCGATTTTGTCGTCGTGGGCCCAGAGGCGCCTTTGGTCGCCGGCCTGGTTGACCGATTGGAGGCCGAGGGCATCGAAGCGTTTGGTCCCAGCGCGGCGGCGGCACAGCTTGAGGGCTCGAAAGCATTCACCAAAGAACTGTGCGGCAAATATGACATTCCGACAGCCGGGTTCGAGCGGTTCACGGATCTGGATGCGGCGAAAGCGCATATCCGGGCGCGCGGCGCGCCTTTGGTTGTGAAGGCCGACGGTCTTGCCGCGGGCAAAGGCGTAACGGTCGCCCAGACCGTCGACGAAGCGTTGGCGGCGATCGATGCCATCGCGAGTGGCGCGTTTGGCGAAGCTGGCGCGGAAGTCGTGATCGAAGATTGCTTGGTAGGCGAAGAAGCGAGTTTTTTTGCCCTGGTCGATGGCAAAACGGCTTTGCCGCTCGCAGGCGCTCAGGACCATAAGGCCGTTGGCGATGGTGATGTCGGTCCGAACACCGGTGGTATGGGTGCTTATTCGCCGGCCCCTGTCCTCGACAAAGCGCTCGCGGACCAGGTGATGCGCGAAATTATCGAGCCCACTGTCAAGGCCATGGCGGCGGAAGGGTATCCGTTTAAGGGCGTTTTGTATGCCGGGCTAATGATCGCGGAAGATGGCCCGCAATTGCTGGAATATAATGTGCGTTTCGGCGACCCGGAATGCCAAGTTTTGATGATGCGTTTGTCATCCGACATACTGCCCGCGCTTATGGCCGCGCATGATGGCGAGCTGGGTCGATTTGATTTGCGTTGGCGCGAAGAAGCGGCGCTATGCGTGGTAATGGCGGCCAACGGATATCCCGGCAGTTATCGAAAAGGCACCGAAATCGATGGACTCGCGGCTTTGGAATGCGAGGACAATGCCGGCGATTTGGTGGTTTTTCACGCCGGCACACAGCGATCGGACGACAAATATTTGGCGAGCGGAGGCCGCGTGCTTGGGGTCACTGCGCTCGGTGCGACGGTTAAAGACGCGCAAGCGCGCGCTTACGGCGCGGTTGACCGAATTGATTGGCCCGATGGCTTTTGCCGTCGTGATATTGGATGGCGCGCCATCGACCGGGCGTAGGGGCTATTTGACGCGGAGTCTTTGATCGCACGCGGACATTGATGATGCTCCACAATCGTGCTACCGGAGCGTGTGGGGCGGGTCACTCCGATGTTACGCGATCAGGCTAAAGGGAGGGTGCCGTGCAAGCCACGGAAATGTCCGAGACGGAAGAGCCTTACTCGATCTTAAATGCGGCCCAGGCCATTCTTGACGGCCAATTAACGGCGCGCGCGCTCACGGATGCATGCTTAAATGCCGTCGAGTCGCATGAGCCCAAAATCAGGGCTTGGCAATATCTCGATCCGGCCGCCGCGCGCAGCCAAGCTGATGATCGCGACGGTGCGGTGGCCACGGCGCCGCTCCACGGTATTCCGATCGGCATAAAGGACATCATCGACACCGCCGACATGCCGACCGAATGCGGGTCTCCGATCCATGAAGGGCGGCGGCCGGTCACCGATGCGACAAGCGTGGCGCGACTGCGCGATGCCGGTGCTACGATTCTCGGCAAGACCGTCACCACGGAGTTTGCAGCATTTAAGCCGCCGGTGACACGCAACCCCTATGACCCGACACGCACGCCGGGCGGTTCATCGTCCGGTTCCGCCGCCGCGGTTTCGAGCGGCATGGTGCCCGCCGCCATCGGCAGCCAGACCGCCGGATCGGTGATCCGGCCGGCGGCGTTTTGCGGTGTGGTCGGCTTCAAGCCGAGTTACGGATCGATCGATATCCAGGGTGTCAAGCCGTTTGCGCGCGCGCTCGATACACTCGGTGTATTCGCCCGGACGGTTGAAGATGCCGCATTGGTGGCGCGCGTGATCGGTGATACGTTCGGGCCGTTGGGGCAGGCGGATGTCGGGCATCCCTCGCCACCACGCATCGGTTTATGCCGGCCGCGCGAATGGGCACAAACCGATGATGCCACCAAAGAGACCTTTATTGCGACGTCGCAGCACCTGAGAAACGCTGGTGCCACCGTCGATCCATTCGACATGCCGGAGGCATTTGTCGAGCTGTTTGATTTGCAGCAGACGATCCAAGTCGGACAAGTGTCTGATTCGCTTGCTTGGGAGTACCAGAATCATGCGGAATTGCTGAGCGACGTGCTGCGCGCCGCGCTCGACGAAAGCGTTGCCTTCGCGCCAGGCCGTCTCGACGCGGCACTCGAACAAGCGGCACGACGCCGGGAACGGGCCGACGAATTGTTCGGCGACTACGATTTTCTGCTCACGCCTTCCGCGGCGGGCGAAGCACCGACGCCTGAAACGACGGGTGACCCGATGTTCAACCGCATTTGGACCGTGCTCCATGGCCCGTGCATCACTTTGCCGGCGGCCACCGGACCAAACGGCCTCCCGATCGGCGTGCAACTGGTGGGACGCCTGAACGACGACGCGCGGCTGATTGCTTGGGCGCGTTGGACGGAGGCCGCGCTACGCTCGTGACTCGCCGCGACTACGTCTTTGGCTTCGGCTCACTGGTCGACATCGTAGCCTTGGCTGAATATTTGGACCGAACGCCGTTCCTGAAACATGAGTTCCTGCAATGCCGCCTGCGGGATCATCGGCGCGCTTGGAATATCGCGCGGGACAATTCTGTTGTCATTCCCGGTCACAACCATCACATCTGCGCCGTGTCGGGCGAGCGTCTCGATGGCTACGTTGTTGTCGTGAACATCCGATCGGCGCCGGGCCATGCCGTCAATGGTATTGCGTTTCAAGTTTCGGACACTGAACTGGCGGTTCTTGATCGGCGCGAACGCAACTATGACCGCATCGACGTGTCGGACCAGATCGATGCGGGCGTCGACGGCCGCGTCTGGGTTTATCGCGGCAAGCCGGAAGCGGAAGCACGCTATCGCGCCGGTGTCTCGGCGGGGACGGCTGTGATCAGCACGGCCTACCACACGTTGGTCCACCTCGCCTTCGAATCCCATGGCGCGGATTTCCTCGCCGAATATCTGGAAACGACCGATCCGCCGGACATCCCTTTGCGCGCTTTGAGACGCGTACCGACACCGCCTTAGAGCGTCAGCGTTTCTCGCCAAAGAAATCTCGCAGCAGCGCGGCCGCCTCGGAGCCCGCGATGCCGCCGTACACCTGCGGCCGATGATGACAGGTCGCTTGGGTAAAGATGCGCGGTCCGTGTTCCACGCCGCCGCCTTTTGGATCGGAGGCACCGAAATAGACGCGCCGTATGCGTGCAAACGATATGGCCTGGGCGCACATCGGACACGGTTCCAAGGTCACATACAGGTCGCAATCGACGAGCCGCGGCGATCCCAGCGCCTT
>JANQOH010000202.1 GCA_028289725.1 Alphaproteobacteria bacterium | reverse complement strand
GCCGCTTCGGCCGTTTCGACCGGCGTGGTTTGAGCGGGAGCCGGTTCCGCTTCAATTCGCGGCACTTCCGCGACCGCAGTGGGTTCAGGCGCGGTCTCTTCGGGTTGTGCTGCCGGTCCGACCGGCGCGGGCGCTGCGGCAAATTCAATTGGCGGATCGCTAATTTCGGGGCGAAGCGGTGCTTTCGCCGCAAGCTTCTGATCGATCTCGGCAACCGCCAGATCGAGTTCTCGAATGTAATCCTGGTCCGGGATCCCGTAGCTGTATTCCGGCGCTGGTGCGCTGCGCGCCGCCATTTGTTGCCACAGGACGGGTGCCTTGTGGTGGTCGAAGCCCGCGCGGGCCAACAAGTACGTTCCGACATAGTCGGCCGCGTTGCCGTGATCCTTCGCGATCGATTGATCGGCCATCACGTCGCCGGTCGCCTCGGGCTCGAAACCCCAATTAAAGAAATTCGACCAGTCGAGACCCGAGTCGGTGTCGAGGCCCATGCTCGGGATCAGATGATTGGCGATCTCGCGCGCAAGTGCCGCCGCCAAGACATCATCGTCGTCGATGGCCTCGTGCAGACCTTGAAAAACGACCACATTGTCTTCGCCGGCATAGGCGCGGATCGGCTCGCCCGGCACCGCCAACATTTTGATATCGCAAATAAAGTCAGGCTCTATCACCACGGAGAACTGATTTCCGTCGCGGCGCATATGCAAGGTTGCGCGATTGTCCCGGACAAGCACGTCGCGCAGTTTGGCTTGGGTCAATGTCACGGCGCCTTCGCCATAGGGGACCGCCCAATCGCCGATGCCGAGCAGTTGGTCGCGCTTACGCAGGCCGGCGCTGTCGGCCGCGCTGTCGGCCGCGATCTCGACGATCGACACGCGGTGCGTTAGGCCCATGTCGCTCGCAGCGGTCCGAACCGCGCCCTGGAACATGAAAGCATTGGCATAGGTAAAGCCGACCGCCGGGCGCGCGTTATTGGCACACATGTCCACGGCGGCGTAGAGAAGGCGATAACTGATCCGGAAAACCCGGGTTTGCCTGTCGAACAGGCCGCTCAATACGGCGATCCGTCGGCGCCGCTCCTCGGCGCGGCGCAAGTCCGGGTCGGTGACGATTTGCTGCGAAGCTGCCGCACCGCCGGGTGCCGCGCCATCTTGCGCGGCAGCCGGTATGGCAAACGCCACGGCCACCGCAAAGGTGGCGGCACGAATAACGGCCCGTGGCGTTAACGTCGCAGCCATCCGGTATTTCCTAAGGTGATTGAGGCCACCACACGGTATCGCCGAGCGCCAGGCCATGCAACCAACCGAGCCATTGGCTTCAGCGAACCGAATAGGGGTTGGTCGCCGACCACTCCCGCACCAACTCGGTGAGCGCGGGATCCGGCTTGGGCGGAAGCACCAATTTGAGGCGCACAAACTGATCGCCGCGCACGCCGGATTTTGCGCGCTGTATGCCTTTGCCCTTAAGCCGCAAGGTATCGCCCGAACTCGACCCGGGAGGTACTTTCATCGTGACATTTCCGTCGATCGTCGGAACTTCGATCTTGGCTCCCAACACGGCTTCCGCGAGTGTCACCGGCAGTTCCATCCGAATTGTCTCGCCGTCCCGTGTAAATGTTGGATGTGGCGCGACATCGACCTTTATCAATGCGTCGCCGGCGGGACCACCGCCGAACCCAGGGTGGCCCTGACCCTTCAAGCGAATGGTCTGGCCATCGTCGATACCGGCGGGAATGTTGATATCCAGCGTTCGGCCGCCTTCCAATGTCACCCGTCGCGACCCGCCCTTCGCAGCTTCCAAAAAGTCAATTTTGATCGCATAGGTGACATCTTGGCCACGCCCGCGCATGCCACCTTGTCGGCCCTGACCCGGTCCGCCGCCAAAGCGGCCGCCAAATAAGTCGCCAAGAATGTCTTCGACATTGAAGCCGCCAGCAAATCCGCCCGCGCCGCCATCTGAGCCCTGTTGGAAGTTAAACCCGGCGCGTTCTTGGCCCGAGGCATCAACCTCACCGCGATCGTAGCGCGCGCGCATTTCGGGATCGGACAACACCGCATAGGCGGCGGAAACCCGCTTAAACCGCTCCTCAACCTTGGCATCACCCGGGTGCGTGTCAGGGTGCAGCTGTTTGGCCAGCTTTCGGTATGCCTTTTTTATTTCGTCCTGGCTGGCATCGCGCTTTACGCCGAGGACCTCATAAGGATCGTTCATGCGCTCTGGTCAAAAAACGGGGCCATCGAGATTCGCGACAAGGCGAAAAACCTCCAGCCCCGCCAGGCTGAAGGTTTTCGCATCGTGTCCACGCCGGACGTGCCGGCGGGGAGGGTTAGTTGCTGACGATCTTCCAGCTACCGTCTTCTTGACGGCATGCCGTGCCATAAGCTTCCTCGGTTTGGCCGCCCACCGTGACGGTTTGCTGGAATTCGCGGCAATATTGACCGGCATCGGTCTGATAGGTCTTGGTCGGCGTGTAGCTGCCCTGATTGCCGCTATCCGGATTCACCCAAGTCGCGGTTTGGCCGGTTGGCGTCGCTTCAAGCGTATTCTGGTAGGTTTGGGCCGCATAGGCTTGATCTGCACGATCCAAGGATTTGCCGACTTCGCTGCCAAGCAGACCACCCAACAATACGCCGGCGCCGACCGCGGCGAGTTGCCCGGTACCACTACCGATTTGCGATCCGGCGAGACCGCCAAGACCGGCGCCAATCAGCGTACCGCCGATTTGTTTGTTGCCCTGTCCTTCAAAGCACGCGCCGAGCGACAGAGCCGAAGCAACAACAACCAAAACTTTGAAAATCTTCATAACCAGCATCCTCGCCTTTTACGGCCTTGCGGCCAACGAACGGATCGTCAACCTGACGCCCCCACGGGCGCGGGCTTGTCTAACGTAACCTTACCATATAGGGAGTTCCCGACGCGCTAAAAGAGCGCTGGAAGCCACAAAACATGTCAATACCGATTGCCGACGACCCGGTGTCGCTTTTTAATCGCTGGCTTGACGAGGCGCGGGCCAGTGAACCGAACGATCCCGACGCCGCGTGTTTGGCGACCGCGACGCCGGACGCTGTGCCATCTGCGCGGATGGTTTTGATCAAAGACGCGGATGCGCAAGGTTTTGTTTTCTACACTAATCTGGAGAGCCGGAAGGGGCAGGAGCTTGCCTCGAACCCGCGCGCGGCGCTCTGCTGTCATTGGAAGAGCCTCCGGCGTCAGGTTCGAATCGAAGGTATGGTCGAGGCGGTCGAAGGCGCAACCGCGGACACCTATTTCGCGTCGCGCAGCCGGCAAAGCCAGATTGGTGCTTGGGCGAGCCGGCAGTCGCATCCGTTGACCAGCCGCTTTGAACTGGAGCGGCGCGCGGCGGTCCAAGCCGCGAAGTTCGGTATTGGCGAAGTACCCCGTCCGCCATTTTGGTCCGGTTTCCGATTGAGGCCGCTTCAAATCGAATTCTGGCGAAGTGCCGCGTTTCGTCTGCACGATCGTTTGGTTTATCGGCGCGAATCGGTGGACGATCAGGTTTGGCAAACACACAGGTTGTTTCCGTGACCGGCAATCGCGCCGACGCAACCGACCAAGCCCGCTTGATGCGGATGGCGACTTACGCCTCGGTGTCGGTCGCGGCGTTCTTGATCGCTATCAAATTGGCCGCCTGGCTGATGACGGGGTCGGTGTCCGTGCTGTCGTCGCTGGTCGACTCCGTGCTCGATTCCATCGCGTCGCTGATTAATCTCATCGCCATCCGACATGCGCTGACCCCGGCTGATCGGGAACACCGGTTTGGCCACGGCAAGGCGGAGTCGATCGCCGGTCTCGGCCAGTCCGCCTTTATCGCTGGTTCCGCCGCGTTTCTGATTTTTGAATCCGCGCGACGGTTCGCGTCGCCGCAAGAGATTTCCCATGGCGCCGTTGGCATCGGTGTCATGGTGGTTTCGATTGTCGCGACATTTTTGTTAGTACGCTATCAAATGTATGTGGTGCGGAAAACCGATTCGACGGCAATTGGTGCGGATTCGCTGCACTACAAAGGTGATCTATTGGTCAATGTCGCGATCATATTTTCGCTAATTATGAGCGCGGGCCTCTCGCTGACCTGGGTCGACCCGACGATCGCGATACTGATCGCGCTCTACATTCTCTACAACGCCTGGATGGTCGCGCGTGAAGCATTCAATGCGCTGATGGATCACGAATTTCCCGATGAAGATCGAAAACGCATTCTGGATATCGCCATGGCCCACCCACAGGTGAAGGGTGCGCATGATTTGAGGACGCGTCGTTCTGGCGTCCAACCGTTCATACAGCTTCACCTGGAACTCGACGGCGAGATGACCTTGCACGACGCCCACATCATTTCCGACCAAGTCGAAGCGGAGATCATTCAGGCGTTCCCCGGGGCCGAGGTCATCATTCATCAAGATCCGGAGGGTATCGCCGAGCCAATGCCTAGTTTTGCGCGGCGCTGATCGGTGCGCTCAAGCGCGTTGCAACGTGTCGATGGCGTCATGGGTGCTCAAAAAGATGCGCCCGGGTGCTATGTGCGCGAGAAACGCGGTGCCCGTGAGGCGATCCATCACAGGGCCTTTGATCTCGGCCAGATGCAATGTCACGCCGGACGTGGTGAGATCCGCGCGCAGAATTTCCAGGCTGTCCAATGCGCTCGCGTCGATCTCATTGACCGCGCTGCATATCAGGACCAAATGTTGCGCTTCTGAATGATCGGCCACCAGTGCCATGACTTGTTCTTGCAGATAGCTGGCATTGGCGAAGTACAGGCTTTCGTCAATCCGCACCGCCAAGATGTGCGGGTCTGTGCTGACATCGTGTCTTAGCACATTACGAAAATGTTCGGTGGTCCCGACCCGTCCGACAACCGCGATATGGGGCCGGCTTGTTCGCCAAAGATGAAGCGTCAGTGATAACGCCACGCCGATCAGTATGCCGATCTCGACGCCAAGAGCGAGCACGGCCAGAAACGTTGCCGCTTGTGCCGACCCGTCCATACGGCTGTAGCGCCAAGTTCTCGCAAATCCTTTCGCATCGATCAGGCTGACCACGGCGACCACAATGATCGCCGCCAGTATGGCGCGCGGTAGATCGTGAAAGAGCGGCGTTAGCACCAGCAGCGTGAGCGCCACCAAGGCGGCCGTAATCAAAGACGCCATGCCGCTCGTGGCGCCGGCGGTAAAATTCACCATGGATCGACTGAAGCCGCCGGTTACCGGATAACCGCCGGTGAACGCCGCGCTGACATTCGACGCGCCGAGCGCGATCAATTCTTGATTGGCGTCGATCTTCTGGCGTCGTCGTGCGGCGAGCGATTTTGCGACGGAAACACTCTCCAGAAACCCGACGAGGCTGATAAGGGCCGCGCCGCGCGCCAGATCCGACCACGGTAATTCGCCGAGCCGCGGCATGGTGAAAGACGGCAAGCCGCGCGGTATGTCGCCGACCACGGACACACCGAAAGCGCCCGCCAAATCGCCGGCTGCGACGGCGACGAGCGCCAGTGCGACAACCAACAACGGCCCCGCCTTTGTGGCCGGTGTGATGAGCGGTTGCGGTATCTTCATTGCAGTCAGCAGCCGACCGAGCGGCGCCCGGCTTGCGAACAACACGGCGATGGCCGCAACCCCTAGGGCCAGGGTTATGAGGTTGGTTTCGTGCAAATGGTCCGCGACATTGGCGATGGTGTCGGTCACCGAATGGCTTCGAGGCAAAGAAAGACCCAGCAGATGTTTCAGTTGGCTGAGCGCGATGATGATCGCCGCCGCGCTCGTGAACCCGGAAATCACTGGGTGACTCAGGAAATTGACGATGAAGCCAAGCCGCAGGAGTCCTAGCGCGAGCAACATCGCGCCCGACATGAGGGCAAGGACGAGGGCGTAAGCGGCATAGTCCTGACCGCCGGCCTCGGCGATATCGCCGAGCGTGGCGGCGACCATCAACGAAACGATCGCAACCGGCCCAACAGCCAAGGTTCGGCTGGTCCCCAGAAGGCCGTATACGACGAGCGGCA
>JANQOH010000170.1 GCA_028289725.1 Alphaproteobacteria bacterium | reverse complement strand
AGCCCGGCAATGTCCTCGGTAACCAGGATTTGGCCGTCCACCGCCTTCCCCGCGCCGATCCCGATGACCGGCACCGGCACCTGCTCGGTAACCAAGCGGGCGCTTGATTCCGGCACCGCTTCGAGAACGATGGAAAAGGCACCGGCCTCAGCGATCGCCAACGCATCGGCGACGAGCGCCTTGGCTTCGGCTTCGGTGCGGGCTTGGGCGCGAAAGCCGCCGAACCGGTGAATGTGCTGCGGCGTGAGGCCGATGTGTCCCATCACGGGCACGCCGCGTTCGACCAGGAATTTGACCGTTTCCGCCATCTCGCGGCCGCCTTCTAGTTTGACGGCGTTGCACCCGGTCTCAGACATCACGCGTGCCGCGGCATCAAACGCGGTGGAGGGTGACGACTGATAGCTGCCGAATGGCAGGTCCACAACTATGCACGGCATTGAGCTGCCGCGCACCACAGCCGCGCCGTGCGCGATCATCATGTCGAGCGACACACCCACCGTCGTCTCCATGCCGTAGATCACCATGCCGAGCGAGTCGCCGACCAAGAGCAAGTCGACGTGATCCTCCAGCAGCTTGGCGGTCAACGCCGTGTAAGCCGTGAGACAGACAACCGGCGACGTATCGCCCTTACGCCCGATGATATCGGTCACCGAAATCCGGCGATGCGTTTTGGGCGCGGCTGCGCTTTTCGTAACCGACATTGTCGTGCGTCCCTAAGCCAACCCGCTAAAGACGCGGCTGCGGCAAATTGCCACGTGCTTTTTCGTAGGCCCTGGCAATCCCCAACAGACGGGCATCGGAATTGGTCGGTCCGACGAATTCGACTCCGACGGGTAGTTGGTTGCCCGTCACGCCGGCCGGAACGCTGATGCACGGCACGCCAGCATTGCTCGGCGGATCGGTGTTGCGGATATAGGTGAAGAAAGTGGGCACCTGCTCGCCATTCAGCTCCACCGTTTCCTCTTGGCCGATCGGCCGCGCCGGCAAGGGCGTTGTCGGGACCACCAAGGCTGAAAGATTATTGTCGGCGAAGTAAGATTCGTAGGCCGCGATCAGCTTGGGCCGCCCATCGCCCATCGCTTGGCGGTATGCCACGGCGGGCACCGCATCGGGCCCCATTTGCGAACCGAGAATGCCTTTTTCGCCGGCGCCCGCAACTTGCGACACGAGCTCGGACACGGTCAAGCGGCTGCCATTTTTGTATAGGTAAGCGCTCAGTTCACGCAGCACTTCATAAAGTGCGATCGGGAACGACACCGCATTGTTAAGATCGACGAGATTGGGGATATCCACTTCCACCAAATCCGCGCCCGCATTGCTCAACGTATTCAGCGCATTATTCGTTAGCGCAGCAACATCCGGATCGAGATTGTCGTAGAAATATGCGCGTGGAACACCGATGCGTACGCCGTCCAACGGCACCTGCATGATCTCGGGTTTCTCGGTGGCACAAATCTGATCGATCAGAACCACATCATCGACGGCGCGGGCGAAAGGACCCGCGGTATCGCGCGTCGTCGAAATCGGCACGATGCCGTCTTGGCTGTAGCGCCCGAGCGTCGGCCGAAAGCCAACACACCCGCAAAGTGCGGCCGGAATACGACAGGAGCCGCCAGTGTCCGAACCGAGTCCGACCGGCGCAAGCCCGGCGGCCACCGCTGCCGCTGTCCCGCCGCTCGATCCGCCGGGTATCGCCCCTTGCACATAGGGATTGCGCACGGCGCCATAGGCCGCATTGTTGCTGGTGATGCCGAATGCCAACTCATGCATGTTGGTTTTGCCGATCATCACCCCGTTCGCCGCGCGCAATTTGGCCGCGACGGGTGCGTCGGCCGGCGGATACCAGCCCTTCAATGCCACGGTCCCGGCGGTCGTCGGCATGTCAGTGGTGTTGATATTGTCCTTGAGGCAGAACGGCAGCCCATAGAGCGGGCCGACATCCTCCCCATCGGCCATCCGCTGATCGACGGCATCGGCGGCCGCGCGCACCACCGACTTATCTTGAGTGATGAAAGCGTTCAGATTCGCCAGCTTATCCGCGCGACTCATAAGAGACTCCGCGTAGTCGCGCGCGGTCGTCCGGCCTGCTTTGAGCGCCTGAATCGCGGGCCGTGCCGTCGTCCAGGCATATTTGTCGTCCGACAAGGCGGCTAGAGCCCCTTGACGCATGGCAGCGGCCAAGGCGAATGCGCTCGCCGCAGCCCCCAGAATGGCTTGCCGACGCGAAACCAAAATCTGATCGATCATGAAAACGCTCCCCACACTGCACCGGTCGAATCCGGCATGGACTATACCAGCGGCCGGGTCGCGCCGCGAGAGCCGGCTTGGAGCCGAAGCTTGACCTTGGCCGTCATCCATCCAATGGTGCGCGCCAACAGATGGGCGAGAAGGCGATGGACGAACTCTATGAAATTTGCGGGCACTGATACTTACGTCGCGACCGAAGACTTGATGGTGGCGGTGAACGCCGCCATCACGCTGCAAAGGCCGCTTTTGGTCAAAGGCGAACCCGGCACCGGCAAAACGATGCTAGCCGAGGAAATCGCGAGCGCCTTGGACAAAGAGCTGATCCGCTGGCACATCAAGTCCACGACGACGGCGCAGCAGGGCCTTTACGAATATGATGCCGTGGCGCGGCTGCGCGACGGTCAGTTGGGCGATGACCGGGTGAAAGATATCGCCAACTATATCGAGCGCGGCAAGCTATGGGACGCCTTCGATTCGGATAACGCACCGGTGCTTCTGATTGACGAGATCGACAAGGCGGATATCGAGTTCCCAAACGATCTACTGCTCGAGCTCGATCGCATGGAGTTCTTCGTCTACGAAACCAAGCAAACCGTCCAGGCGCGACAACGGCCGATCGTGGTCATCACCTCTAATAATGAAAAGGAGCTGCCCGACGCATTCCTGCGCCGCTGCTTCTTCCACTACATCGCGTTCCCGGACGCCGACACCATGGCGCGAATCGTCGACGTGCATTATCCCGGGATTAAGAAAGCGTTGCTGAAGGAAGCGCTGGGCGCGTTCTATGAAGTGCGCGAAGTGCCGGGCTTGAAAAAAAAGCCAACTACCTCAGAGCTGCTCGATTGGATCAAGCTTCTGCTGGCAGAAGACATCGATCCGGAGACGCTCCGAACCACCGACAAGGCGAAAGCGATCCCGCCACTTTACGGCGCGTTGCTCAAGAACGAACAGGACGTGCATTTGTTCGAGCGATTGGCGTTTCTCGCGCGTCGTGAAGGACGATCGTAACCGAACGCGATGACAGTCACGATCCGACCAGCCAAGGCGACCGAAACGGACCTGCTAAGCGACCTGGCGCTGCAATCGAAAGCGCATTGGGGCTATGACAGCGCTTTTATGACCGCGTGCCGAGATGAGCTAACGGTCACGGCGGACCAGATCGCGGCGGGCGAAGTTTGGGTTGCGACGAAAGGCGCTGACGCGGCCGGATTTTACCGCCTCGACGTTGAAGACGGCACGGGCGAAGTCGAGCTCTTCTTCGTGCGACCGGACGCGATGGGCACCGGCGTCGGCCGTGCGCTTTGGACGCATATGGCGGACGAGGCGAAGCGCCGCGGCGCGGATCGACTCAATATTGAAAGCGACCCGCAAGCCGAGGGTTTCTATCGCGCCATGGGCTGCCGTAGGATTGGCGAAGCGCGGTCGGTCAGCATTCCAGGCCGCGTCTTACCGCGTTTGGAATTGCGCCTGTCGGAAACTGCCGACGCCTAGAAGGCAACGCCTATGTTTGTTGATTTTTTCCTCAAGCTTCGCAACGCCAAGGTTCCGGTCACGCTCCGCGAATATCTGACGCTGCTTGAGGGCGTGCAGGCTGGCGTCGCTGGCTACAGTGTCGACGATTTTTACTATCTGAGCCGCGCCGCCTTGGTGAAAGACGAACGCAACTTCGACAAGTTCGATCAGGCGTTTGGCGAATTTTTCAAAGGCATTGAGTCGATTACGGAAGCGCTTTTCGCCGAAATTCCGGAAGAATGGCTGCGCCGGGAGATCGAGAAACTCCTGACGCCGGAGGAGCGCGCCGAGCTTGAGAAACTGGGCTGGGAAAAGCTCATGGAGACGCTCAAGGAGCGGCTCGCGGAACAGCAAGGTCGCCACCAAGGCGGCAATAAATGGATCGGCACCGGCGGTACCTCACCGTTTGGCGCCTATGGGGATCATCCAGAAGGGATCCGCATTGGCCAAGACGAAGGCCGTCGGCGCAGCGCGGTCAAAGTCTGGGACAAGCGCGAATATAAGAACCTCGACGACTCGGTGGTGATCGGGACGCGCAATATCAAAGTCGCGCTTCGCCGTCTGCGGCAATTCGTCCGTGACGGCGCGGACAATGAGTTGGATTTGAACGGCACGATCAAGGCAACCGCCGATAATGGCGGCTGGCTCGACCTGAAAATGCGCCCGGAACGGCACAACAATGTAAAGGTGCTTCTTTGCCTCGATGTCGGCGGCTCAATGAACGTGCACACGCGGACGTGCGAGGAACTTTTTTCAGCGGCCCGCGCCGAGTTCAAGCATCTCGAGTATTTCTATTTCCACAATTGCCCCTATGAGACGTTGTGGAAAGACAATAGCCGGCGGCATGCCGAACGGATCGGCACCTGGGATGTGCTCCACACCTACCCGGCCGATTACAAGCTGATCTTCGTGGGCGATGCGAGCATGAGCCCGTACGAAATCGCGTATCCCGGCGGCAGTGTCGAGCATTGGAACGAAGAGGCGGGACAGGTTTGGCTGACCCGCATGCTGGACGTCTATTCGTCAGCCATCTGGCTCAACCCCGAGCCGCGCGAATATTGGGACTACACCCATTCGATCCAGATGGTCCGCGAACTGATGGCAGACCGCATGTTCCCGCTGACCATCAAAGGCCTTGAAGAAGGCATCCGGCTGCTAGCGCGCGGCTAATCCGTGCGCCAGTCAAATCTGATTAATGGGGCCGGCACGGCGATTCTCACCCCGATGACTGTGTTCGCCCGGAAACCAATTCAGAAAGTGGCGTCGCTCTGCAGCTGCTGAGACAAAGACGCCGTCAGCCGCCCGTCGACGGACAGCCCTTTGTCAAACTGGTACTCTTCGATGGCGCTGCGGGTTTTCGGCCCCATGATCCCGTCGACCGGACCCGGCCGGTATCCCAATTTGGAAAGCGCCGTTTGGGCCTGAGCCACGCTGCTCGATTTCTTCGGTTCCGACCAACTCGATTTCTGAGGTTGCTTGCGCGAGGTCAATCCCAGCGTTTCCCAAATCGGTTCGCCGAGATCGAGCGTATTCTCATCGGTCAACAAACCCGTAACGCCGCCAACCCCTGTCCCAATCAGCGCCGCTTCGAGAACCGTCAATCCGGTGACCGCGCCGATGATCGCGCCGCCCGCCGCGCCCAATCCGGCGCCCGTGATGCCGCGCTCTTCCGGCGTTGTGCCACAGGCGGTCAGACCGCCAATGAGGCCAACTATCGCGCAACCGCGCAAAATCGCATGCATTTCATGCCTCCCACTTTCTGGCCCCTCACCGCCATTATGCTAAACAGGTCTGACCGCCGGATTCAATCCATGCCGCCCTTTGATCCTGGGGTCAGCGACCGCCCCAAATGCCCACGCGGTCGGCCCGCGCACGTGCCTCCGCCGCCCGCAAATATTGCGGTGCATCATCGCTCGCACGGGCGCCGCCGTTGAAAAGAACGACTTCCGAGAGGTCATATCCGTCAAGTTCGCACCGGTACGCGGCGCGCCCAAACGGGACACAATCGACTTCCCGGCCACCGATATAACCGTTCATTTCGCGCGCGTGGGATCCCGCCTCGCCGCGCACGCCGACCAGGCGCACCGTGCGCGAAGCGAATCGCAAGGTTCCGGTATCGATAACCTGGGGCACGCCGAACACAGGCCCAGTCTCCGCTTCGCGCCCGGTGACCGGCGCGCGCGCGGCTGGTGGCGGCGCCGGTTCCGGCGCGGGCGTGACTTCCGGAAGCGCCGGTGTCGATGGTTCCGGT
>JANQOH010000015.1 GCA_028289725.1 Alphaproteobacteria bacterium | reverse complement strand
ACAAATCATCCGCGTTTCGGGCGCCGTGAGCGATTGCGCGCTATCCAAGGGCCAAAGGATGAGATCGACCAGAAACAGAATCACGCCGCCCGTCGCCGGATGAGCGGCAAGGCCGATCAGCAATCCGAAGCCAATGGTGACGGCCGCGGCGAACTTCAACCAAGTTTGTGTCGCGTGAACGGACATGGGTCATCTCCCGTGTGAATGAGACTGGCCGCGAAAGTAGGGACCCACCCGTACCGCCCGCAATTACCTCCGAGGTAAGTGCGCGCCGGCACGCAATGATTATGATGCAAGCATCTTTAGCGAGGATGCGCACTGATGCAGGTTACCGAAAGTCCGTTTGGATCGCTTTTGAAGGAATGGCGCGGCCAGCGCCGCATGAGCCAGCTTGATCTCGGCTTAGCGGCCAATGTATCGGCCCGACACATCTCCTTTCTGGAAACAGGCCGCGCGCGACCCAGCCGGACGATGGTCATTCAATTGACCGAAAGCCTGGAAGTGCCGCGCACCGCGCGCAACCAATTGCTAAACGCGGCCGGCTTTTCACCGGCCTATCGAACGCGCGACCTCGATGACGGCGAGATGTCGCATGTGCGCGCGGCGGTCGATTGGACGTTGGAGCGCCACGATCCGTTTCCGGCGTTCGCGCTCGACCGGCACTGGTATCTCGTCGCGACAAACCAGTCGGCGGGCCAATTGATCGGCGGCTTGGGGTTGCAAGTGGGCGACAGTTTGCTGGAGGCCTTGACCACGTCGGCCGCGCTGCGTGCGACAATCGACAATTGGGCCGAGGTTGCGCGCTATGTGGCGGTACGCTTGCGCACGGAAAGCGCGCATTTGGGCGGCGATCCAGTGCTGGAAGAGGCGGCGGACCGACTAGCGAGCGAGGCCGGCGCGCCGCTCGAACGCACCGGCGTGCTTCCCGCCGTGATCAGCACGCGCTATCGAACGAACGGTGTGGTCCTGTCCTTCTTCTCGACCATCGCGCAATTCGGCAGCGCGGAAGACATTGCGCTGGCGGATCTGAAAATCGAATTTCTGTTTCCCACCGATAATGCGACGCGCGATATGTTGCTGGCTAATCAATCATAGCGAACCACCGGCGTGTCGCGTCCGACACTTAAGTCAACATGCGAAGGTGGGCCTCGTTAACGTGCAGACCAAGGCCGGATTGATCCGCGCATTCATAGCCGTCGATATCCAGGGCCCCCGCGTCGCCGAACATAAGGCACGGCGCGGTCAAATCGCTTTCCAATAAGTAAGTTCCGAAAGCGCCCTCCGACGCCACGATGTGCTGACGCTGCGCTGCCATGACGGTAAGCCCGGCGCGCGTGAGCAAGCTGGTTTCACCGACTTGCGCGCCGACAATGAGCCCAATGCCACGTGCCGCCGCTTCGTTCGCAATCTCGATCGTGCGGATGAGGCCGCCCATTTTCGAGACCCGCAGATTGGCGAGCCACCGGTCCGCATCCGTCAACTCATCCAGTTGTTCGGCCCGCAAGAGGCTTTCGTCGAGAATGATTTTCGCGCCGCAGGCCTCACCGACCTGGCGGAAACCTTCCAAGTCGCCCGCCTGCAGCGGTTCTTCGATCGCGAACACCGGATGGCCGAGACTGTCTATGTGCGTGATGCAGGTGTTGGCGGCGGCCCATAAATTGTTCGCATCCAAGCGGAGACGAAGGTTTGGGCCTATCCGCTTGTGCAAGTGGCTGAGGCGGCGGTGGTCGCGGCGCGGATCGCCGGACACTTTCATTTTGAAATCTTGAAAGCCTCGCCGCCGATAGCGGTACACCTGCCACCAGAAGATCGGGAAGGGCGTGTCGCCCAATATCGCAGAGTAAGAGAACGATCCGGCGAGGGCGGGAAGGCCCAAAATGTGTTCGATCGGGCGCCGCGTTTCCCGGCCGATCGCATCGAGTATGGCGAGTTCGACCGCGCAAAACGCCGCCGGGTTCTGGTCGATCTCGGCACCATGCGCGGCAATCCAATCGCGCAAGCTGTCGACATCGCGCACCGACGTCGTTATCGATCCGGCGATCGTGCGAATGAACGAAGCCGCCGTTTCAGCGGTTTCGTCGGTGACATACTGGCGCGGACACCCTTCGCCGTAACCGACGGTGCCCGCGTCCGTGCGGGCCGCGACGATGACGTTCTCGGCCGCCGCGCGGCTCGCCGAAGCGTGGCGAAACACCGTCTTGAACGGGACGGGAAAGCGAAAGATCTCAAGGGCCTCGATGCGCAAGGCGATTACCGCGCCGCGACGTGGGCGTCGAATTCAAACGCGCATTCGTCGGCATACTGCAGGTGCAGGTATTTGAACTGCGCGTCGCGTTGGCCGGCGGCCACACGGTCGGCCCGGTAAGCCTCGCCAGCGCCCGGCTTCAAAGCTTTCACCTTCAAGGGTGCCAGGCGGCCGCTGCCGCGCTTGCCGCCATATTCGATATTGAGCGCGCAAAGCGACTGGTCGATGGCGCGCGCGATATCGTCGCAACTTCCGCAAGGCGCGGTATTGGCCTCCAAAAAGAGCGTGTATTGCGCAGCTTCTCTGTCCGCGAGCATGACGAAGAATATCGGCGCAACCGCGTTCTTCGACAGAGTGTCCGACACGGCTTGGAGCGCTTGCGCTTCGTACAATTTCTCGCCGGTAATGCTGGTGACGCCTTTGCCCTTTTGCACGAAGACCAGTGACGGCGTCCGATGAACCATGTCGGTCACGCGGACAATGTCGTTCATGTGATATCGGTACAGGCCCTCGGACGTGGTCACGAAGACATAATATTCGGAGCCGGGTTCAAGCTCGTGGAGCGATAGAAACCTGGCGTCGCCGCGTTCCCAAGCATCCCGGTCGACGAACTCGTACACGGTGTCACGTAGCAGCGGCAGACAGATGTTTCGCGCGGCGTCGATGTTGAGCGTGCCTTGGACTTCGCTGGCGACATAGCCGAGTTCGACGATCCGAGTCTCTGACGGAAATGAAGCGGTGAGCGACCGCAGCGGCACGCCGCAACTGCCGCCGGTCCAAGTCATCACGGCCTTCAGATCCGGCCATATGGCGCCGAGGTTTAAGCCGGCATCGGCTTTCAAATGTTGGGCCAAGGCCGATGCGCGCGTTCGGTCGCGCGCCGGTTTGCGCGCGCCGGACAAATGATGCGCCAGCGAGGCCGGAAATTCACCGTCGGTGATCGATCGCAAAACCTTTTCGGCTTCCCGGTTGATCACCGATACCAAGCGGACCAGGGTCGACGGATTGGCGGTACCGATCGCCGTGACGTTCGGGGCCGAAGCCGCGTAGATCGCCATGGCAAGATAACGGGCGTCGTAGTCGTCAATGTCCGCGACGCTTGTCGGCAATACATACCGGCCGTGGACAAATTTGGATTGGCTGCGCGAGAGCAGGCCGGACGCCGAACCATAGGGCGTACCGCCTTGCATTCGGCCCTCGATCGCTTGGCCAGTAACGCCGAAAATCTTTCCTTCGAGCGCCCGCGTGTCGCGCGACACGGCGTAAGCGAAGATCCGTTGATACTGCCGAATGCGATTGAGGCCGGCTTGGGTGATCGGAATGTTTTTCGGTTCGCCAAGGGTGCCGCTGGTGCGGTGATAGTAGACGGGTCGATCGCGCGTCAGGCAGGGGTCGCCGCTCGCCTCCTGACGTTCGATCAACGGTCGCAGATCTTCATAGTCTTGGACCGGTACGGCGCGTCGAAAGTCATCGACCGCGCGGATCGACGCGAAGTCGTGGCGCTTGCCGAAATCGGTGTCGGCATTGGTCTGCAAGATCCGCGTCAGCGCGTCGGTCTGTGCTGCCTTGGGGTCTTTGGCGGCGGCCATGAGAGACGCGTACCGGCCGCCTTGAGTCAGGCGCAGGCCCCAGCGGTAGGCAAAATGCGCAAGTTTGTCGGTGAGGGACATCGCGCCGCGGTCAGCCGTTTTCCAGACCGCGGATGAACGGTGTTCGAAGCTGCGCGAGAAAGCCCGAGGGATAGGCGCGATTGATCAAACCGAGCGGCCCGACCTGCCGGTCCTTCGGCAAGAACCGCGTGCCGAACAGAACGTCCCAAACGATCAGATTATTGCCAAAATTATTGTCGGACTCGTTCGGCAGTTTCGAATGATGCCAGCGATGCAGCTCGGGCCCGCTGACCACATAGTTGAGCGGACCGAGCCGTACCAAGCAGTTGGAGTGCTGGAAAAAGCCATTGATCGCGTAGAACACGAAATAGGCGGCGAGCACCTCGGGCGCGACACCGAGCAAGGCGAACGGCGCGGCGTCGACGGCATATTGGATCGCTTTTTCGATTGGGTGGAAGCGCCCGACATTCAGCCAATAAAGCTTGTGCGGCGAGTGGTGCACCGCGTGGAAACGCCAAAGCGGCGTGTACTTATGGAAGGCGCGATGCATCCAATAGCGAATGAAATCCGCCGCCAACAGCATCAAGCAGGCTTGTGCGGCGACCGGCCAGTCATGCGGCCAAAAGCCGGTCAGCGCGAGACCGCGCGTGGTGAGGAAATCCGACAGTGCGACGACGGCGCTGATCGACAAAAGAAAGGGTAAGGCGATTTGCACAACCACCATGAAGACCGCGTCGGTGCCGATTTCACCGGCGTTCGGCCGCCAAGCGGATCGGTAGGGCAGCAAGGCTTCATGCGCCGTAATCAGAACCGCGCCCGCGAGCGCCGAAACATAAGATGCCAAGGTGACGCTGAGCCCAAGTGCCGTAAGGCCGGCATAGAGACCAAAGCCGACCGCCATGATCGCCGGATAGGATGCGACGGCGACGAACCGGCCCGTTGGCCCTGGAGAAACGGCGCTAGTCATGCGTCGCGCCATCCTCGTCTTCTGCCTGTTGTTTCAGCCGGTTGCGCAAATGGTCCGCGAAGAGCAAGACGAACGACGCCAGCACCAAGTGGAAAAACGCGGGCAGGCTCTTGGCGAACCAGGCATTGTCGGAAAGGACGGTCAGCCCCGACAGCAGCCTGAACGCCATGAAGCCGAAGTAGAGCCCGCCGAATACAAGCAACATGCGTACTTGCTGAGGGGTGGCCGACATCGCGTTGTCGCGGACGCGCAAGGCGATCCAAACCATCATGGCGATCAACGCAATCTGCGCCATGACGAGCAGATCGTAGGGAAGGGCGCTGCCCTGCCAGGCCCCGAACGGCGGTAACCAGGGAACCGGCGCCAGCGCTTGAATGAGTTGGGCGACGACACGGCCGGCGAACAGCCCAATCAACGCAATCATCCAGGGAAAATGGTGACGGACCATGCTCCGCCTTTAGACAAACCGCGATTCCATCTACATGGGGGGTTGTGGCGCGATTTGTAGCGGTGGGTCCGAAAGCCCGCGCAAACCCTGCGGTTCCGGCGCGGCCGCGCGTCTATTTGCGCGAGAATACGCAGCGTCGCGGGGGTCCACTGGGCGCGACGGCGCGCGGTTTTGCCGGCCGCATCTTCGCCGCTGCGGTCGATCGGGGTTGCATCGGGGAAGCGTGCGCGGTCATCGAGCACATTCACCATGACATTGCCGAAGGCCGCGTCGCCGTCATCCAAGAAAGCGGACACGTAAACCCCGCATTTCCGGCACAGCAAAAAATCCGCCGAGCGCAAGCCGAAGCGGTAGCGCTCAAGCCGTGTTTCGTCATGCACCGTGATAATGAGGCGGCCCGCCGGATCGGACAGAGCGCGCGCGTCATGTTTCCGGCAGAAGGAACATTGGCATGCGCGCGGCGTTGTCTCTTCAGGGGCGATGCCGGTTTGGTACTCGACCGCGATGGCGCCGCAGTGGCAGCCGCCGTGAAAGTGATGCATTGCCTGGTGGTCCCCACGTCGCGAACAGGATCGACATAACCGACGAGAAGGTGACCGGCAATACAGACGCGGTGTGAGGTTCGCGGCAGTCTATGGCCCATGCATGCGGGCGACCGGCCATAGTGGACAAGGGGGACGGACCCATGAAGCGCGTACTGATGGTGCTCACATTGGCCGGGGCCATGTTGGTCAGCGGATGCGGCGGCAACATTCCGGTGCCGCGCGAAACCATTACCTTCGTGTACAAATTCGCCGAACAACGGCAGCCCGACCGCTACCACGTCCAGGTCTTGCGCGGCGCAACCAATCCGGCCAATTGCCCAAACCAAGTCGAAGACATTATGCGGCTTGAGCAGATTGCGTTCACCGTGCAACTGCTCGGCAATCGAAGCCTGATCAATGCGTGTCATGACCGCTTCAGCGTCGATGTGGCGACCGCGCGCGCGATCGACGATGACAACGCCAAGTTTGATTTTTACCCGGTCGCCGGCACCACCGACCGGCGCGGTGAGGTGATCGCCAACCAGGGGATCGTCGGGGATTCCTTTCCGCAGCCGAGTAAAATCCAGATCATCACCAACGACGCATTGGTCGAAGGCGTCAAAACCACCAATGGCGTTGCTGAAATCAGCTTCGGCAATTCCGGCCCGATCTATCGCTGCGAAGGCGAGGCCGGCGAGGATTTCTGGCACGAGAATATCGTAAATTCCCAGACCGACACTTTCTTTGAATTCACCCTGACATCATACGATCCGCGGACACGCGGGCTCGGCGCGCAGTTTCAATGTTTGGCGCGCAATATGAGCGATCCGTCGGACAATCGCCTGCTTCTCGTGATGCTGGGCTCCGTGTTCATCACCGCCGACAATTAGCGACTCTCCGGCCAGCCATTGGCCACCATAGGCCGCCGCGCGTTTGAGCAGGAGCGCGCGGCGGTTTCTCATTTCGCGTTGACATCACCGGGCGATCCGCCTCCACTCCGCCGGCCATGGCAGAGGGAGACACGGCATGACGACGATTACCCGGGTGGAAATTCACGAGTTCGCGTTCGATGCGGTCAATTTGGGGCTAATGTCCGGTGCCCGATCGGTTGGCGCAGTCACCTTCGCGAAGGGGCAGGTGACGCGGCTGCCGAAATTTGCCGTGCGCATCGAGACCGAGGACGGGTGCCGGGGCGAATATGTCGTCAACTGGGTGGCGTCGGCTTCAACGCTTGGGCAAACCAAGATGCTGGCGCCGAAATTGATCGGTCAGCACGCGGAGCGCCGTGAAGAGATCTATGACGGGCTGAAATGGGAGGCGCGCCAATTCGATCATATGGGCCATGGCGCGATCGATATCGCACTTTGGGATTGGCAAGGGCGCCAACTCGACTGTTCTGTCTCCACTTTATTAGGTGGCTATCGAACACGCCTGCCAGCCTATGCCTCGACCTATTTGGGCGACCGCAATGGTGGACTCGACAGTAAAGAAGCGTACGCCGCCTTCGCGGAGCAATGCTACGATATGGGCTATCGCGCCTACAAAATTCACGGCTGGCGCGATGGCGACCCGCGCGAAGAGGCGGCGAACGTGCTGCATGTCGCGAAGGCAGTGGGGGATCGCATGACCTTGATGCTCGATCCGGCCTGCACCCTCGCGACCTTTGCCGACGCGCTTTTTGTCGGGCGCGCGTGCGACGAGGGCGGTTACTTTTGGTACGAGGATCCGTTCCGCGATTCCGGCGTCTCGGCCTTCGCCCACAAACGCCTGCGCGAAGCCATCAAAACACCGATCTTGCAGACCGAGCATGTGCGCGGCGTGGAACCCAAAGCCGATTTCTTGATCGCCGGCGGCACCGACATTCTGCGCAGTGACCCCGAATATGACATGGGCATCACCGGCGCCATGAAGATCGCGCATTTAGGCGAGGCGTTCGGCATCGATGTCGAAGTGCATGCCTCGGGCCCGGCGCATCGGCATGTGATGGCGGCGATGCGCAACAGCAATTTCTACGAAGTCGCGCTGGTCGGCCCAGATTGTCCGAACGCGGTCGCGCCGGTCTATCGCTGCGGTTACTCGGACCAGCTCGATTGCATTGGCGATGATGGCTGCGTCGCTGTGCCGACCGGCCCGGGCCTCGGTGTCGACTATGACTGGGATTTCATCGAAGCGAACCGCACGGATTTGACCGTGTACGAGGCGAGTTAGACGGATGGTTGGGGAAAGCGCCCCAGGTCTCGCTATGTCAATTCAGCCAAGACTGACTCAATTTCGCGCACGATAGCTTCGTTCTTTTGCGGATCGAGCGCGTCGGGATGGGGCGACGCAAATTCGCCTTCGTCATTATCGAAATAGGCCCCTGAAGCGGCGGCGAACTCATCGTCAAGCGCGGCGCGCTTCAAGATTTGGGCACCGATTTGAATGTCGCTGCCCGCCACGCCGAACGCTTCCTTGACCATCTTACTTGCAAGTAGCGAACCGGGATTAACAGCGACGATGACCGGTCCGTCCGGCGCACGCGCCAGCGCCATATGGCGGGACCACATGGTCAGCGCCAGCTTGCTTTGCGCATAGGCTCCGTTGTCTGGAAGCCGGACTTGCCCGGTGAGCGCTTTCGGATTGACGGTTGATTGCGCCGCGGACGACAGATTGATCACGCGGCCCGGCGATCCGAGTAACGGTAGCAGCCTTTCGGTTAACAGATAGGGCGCTATCGTATTGACGATGAACCGCACGTCGTGGCCTTCGGGCGTGATCGCGTCGGGTACCTTGTAGACACCGGCATTGTTGATCAGCACATCGAGAGACGTGTGCTTTTCCGCCACCGCATCCGCGAGCGCCGTCACATCCGATATTCGCGAAAGATCCGCGACATAGGATTCGATGGGCCCGCTGTTTGCAAGTGCCGAAAGGCTCGCCGCGGCCGCCTGCAGTTTCGACGCGTTGCGGCCGTGCAGAAGGACCTGGTGCCCAGCCGAAGCCAGGGCCTTGGCCGCTTCAAAGCCAATGCCGTCGGTAGAACCGGTTATAAGGATGATCTTCTGCATGATGGCATCTTTCGTTTTCGGTGCGGTCTCGCGGCGTTGCTGGGCGACGCTTCTCTCGAAAGGTTGCTCACTAAAACCTTAGACGCCGCACATAGCACCGGGCACAAGCGGCGGAACGCTACCCGCGACACGTAACAGAATCGAGAACACGCGCCGCTTAAGCGAGGTCGTCCTTTGCTTCGATGAGGAAATGGTGGCTGTTCGAACCCGCGGTCCGGGCATTCAAATGCGGGATGTAATCTGGATCACTCATAAACGCTACAGCCGCGTCGCGCGACGGCCATTCGATGACGATCCGCAGCGCGGCATCTTGGCCTTCACCTTCGAGTGTTTCGTGCGTCGCCGTCCGGGCCAGATATTTACCGCCGTGCTTGGCGACGAGTTTGTTGGCCGGCCCGATATAACCGGGGATCCAATCCTGATTGGTGGGCGTGACGGCGAGAACCGAATAGTAAGTCATGCTGGGGCTCCTTGAGTTACGGCATCAGGGCGGCTTTGGCCGCAAGATAATCAGCGACCAATTGAAACCGGTGCGAGGGCGGGGAAACGCACGACGTAATAGGGCGGCGACGAGGCGTTGACGCCGCCGTTGAGGCGCGCCGATTTGTGCAGTCGGTTGACCGCGACATAGATGTAGCCGTCCGGGCCGGTCGCGAAGCCGTCGGGCCATTCGAGATATTCATCGT
>JANQOH010000153.1 GCA_028289725.1 Alphaproteobacteria bacterium | reverse complement strand
AGAAACCTGGCTAGGCCGGTTGTTTGCCCGGCTAACGGTCGGGCGAAATCAGAGGCCCGTTGCTGCTCGGCATCATGCCCCCTTTTCGTCGGTGAGTTCCGCTGCGCGCCTGCGGCAGGGCGGGTCTGCGGCGCGGGGGATAACGTTTTGGGGTAAAATCTGAGAAACAGAGGCCAAGAAACGCTAATACAGCGAAGAAACGACCCAGCGAGGACCCTATGGGACTGCACAAGCGCGTTCTGATCGCCAATCGCGGCGAAATCGCCATCCGCATCGCGCGCGCCGCGACCGGGCTCGGCATGGAGTCGGTCGGCGTCTTCGCGCCGGCGGACGCCCAATCGCTACACACGCGCATGACCACCAAGGCGCACGCGATCGGCCAGAACGGCGGCGGTGACGCGGTCGCGGCCTATCTCGACGGCGCGGCGCTGATCGACGCGGCGAAACAACTCGACTGCGATTGCGTCCATCCGGGCTACGGCTTTCTGTCGGAAAACGCCGATTTCGCCGCCGGCTGCGAAAAAGCCGGCATCACCTTCGTCGGCCCGTCGGCGGAAGCGCTGCGCTTGTTCGGCAATAAGGTCAGCGCGCGCGCCCTCGCCGAAAAACACAAAATCCCGGTGGTCCCCGGAACCGAGGCAGCCCTCGGATCGATCGATGACGCCCGCGCCGCGGCGGGCGCGATCGGTTACCCCGTGATGCTCAAAGCGGCCGCCGGCGGCGGCGGACGCGGCATGCGCGCCGTCCACAAAGATGACGATTTGGCTGAAGCTTTCGAACGCTGCCAAAGCGAAGCGAAAGCCGCGTTCGGCGACGGATCGATCTTTATCGAGAAACTGGTCGAACGTCCGCGTCACATCGAAGTTCAGATCCTGGCGGACAACGGTGGTCAAACGATCCACTTGTACGAGCGCGATTGCTCGGTGCAGATCCGCAATCAAAAGGTTATCGAAATCGCCCCGGCCGCGGGCCTCGCCGATGGCCTGCGCCAGCGCATACTTGATGATGCGATCACGCTCGCCAAGGCGGCGAACTACGTCAATGCGGGCACCGTCGAGTTCCTGGTCTCGCCCGAGACCGGTCAGCACTATTTCATCGAATGCAATCCGCGAATCCAGGTCGAACATACGGTGACCGAGCAAGTCACCGGCGTCGATTTGGTCGACGCGCAATTCCGCATCGCGGGCGGCGCCAGCCTCGCCTCGCTTGGCCTCGGCGATCAAGCTGCGGTCGGCACGCGGGGTTACGCGGTGCAAGCACGCGTGGTCGCGAACGGCGCCGGCGCGATTTCCGGCTACAAAGAGCCGTCAGGCGCGGGGATCCGCGTCGATGCCTGTGGCTATCTCGGCTACACCCCTCCGCCGCAGTTCGATCCTCTGCTCGCCAAACTGATTTGCACGGCCAGTGGCGGCGACGGTCTATCCACGGCCGTCGACCGCACGCGCGCCGCACTTGGCGAATTCCACATCGCCGGCCTGCCGACAAATTTGGCGCAGCTCGACGCAATCCTATCGACGGACGAAGTCCGCTCAGGCGACGCGCGAACATCGCTGATAACCGAGCACCCGGACCTGACGAATGGCACAGCCAAGGCGCTGAACGGCGAAGCGTTGAACTTCCTTAACCAACAAGCCGCGGCCTTGATTGGCCCCGGCGCGCCGAAGGCCGCCACGTTCGACTCTACGCTGCCGCCACTCGACGTGCCGGCGGGCGCGACCGAGGTCGAATGCCCGATGGCCGGCAGTCTTATCCAGGTCACGGTCAAGGAAGGCGCGCGGGTCAGTGCCGGCGACACGCTGTTCGTGATCAGCGCCATGAAAATGGAAGCCGCGGTTGCCGCACCGTGCTCCGGCAAAATCACCGCGCTGCAGAACGTGCACGAAGGCGACGCGGTGGTCGCCGGTCAAACCGTCGCCGCGATCACGCCGGAAGCCGGCGACGCCGAACGCGACCTGGCGAACCGGGACGAGGCCGACACCTGGAAACCGGTGCTCGATGAAGTGCGCACGCTGCAGGCGCTAGCTGACAAGCGCCTCGGTCCCGACTCCCAGGAACGCGGCGTGGTGCGCCAGCGCGACCGTGGCAAGCTCACCTGCCGGCAACGCATCACCTTGCTGCTCGACGATGAGTCGTTCCGCGAAGTCGGTAGCGTGACCGGCTTCGCGACCTATGACGAAGACGGCAATGTGGTGGCCTTCACGCCGTCCAACCATGTCGGTGGCTGGGGCAAGATCGACGGCCGCACCGCCGTGGTTTGCGCCGACGATTTCACCTCGCGCGGCGGCCATGCCGACGGCTCGATCGCGAGCAAAAGCCGGCACTTGGACATGCTGTCGCTCGAACTGAAATCGCCGTCGATCCGCCTCCTCGACGGCTCGTCCGGCGGCGGCAGCGTGGCGACCATGGTCCCGAAACAGCAAACCACCGGCGAAAGCAGCGCGAAGGAAAGCAGCGGCGCGATCAAAGAAGGCGCGCCGCGCGTCACCGGAGAAGGCGGTTCTTTCCTGCCCGGCCATTTGGGCAGCGAGCTTTACACCGAACAGCTTTACACCGTGCCCGTGGTCAACATGCTGCTTGGCAGCGTGGTCGGGCTCGGTGCGGCGAAAGCGGTGCTCGGCCATTTCTCGGTGATGGTGCGCGACATCTCGCAGCTTTTCGTCGCCGGCCCGCCGGTCGTCAGCCACGCCATGGGCTACGACATCACCAAGGAAGACCTTGGCGGCTGGCACATTCACTGCACCAACGGCGCGGTCGACAATCTGGCGGAGACCGAGCAAGAGGCCGTAGATATGACGCGGCGCTTCTTGTCGTACCTGCCGTCCAGCGTCTACGAAGTCCCGCCGGTTTTGCCGCCGAGCCCCGACGATCCGGCCGACCGGCGCGAGGAAGAGCTGTTCACCATCGTGCCGCGCAAGCGCACCGCGACCTTCGATGCACGGAAATTGATCCGTCTGCTCGCCGACAAGGACTCGTTTTTCGAAATCGGCAGCCTGTGGGGCACCGACCAAATCACCGGCTTCGTGCGCTTCAACGGCCATCCGCTCGGCGTCATCGTGTCGGACAGCCGGCACGTCAACGGCGGCGCGCTGACCGCTGACGGCTGCGACAAACTCAAGCGCCATTTGGACCTATGCGACACTTTCCACATTCCGGTGCTCAACCTCGTCGACAATCCGGGCTTTGCGGTCGGACTCGAACACGAGATCGCCGGGACGATCCGCAAGGGCGGCGAATGGATGGTCGCCTTCGCGCAAATACAGGTGCCGATCTTTACCGTCATCGTGCGGCGCAGCTTCGGCGTTGCCGGCAATAATTACGCGACGCCGCTCGACCGGCCGTCGATGCGTGTTGCCTGGCCGGCAGCTGATACCGGCGGCATCCCACCCGAAGGTGGCATCGAAGCGGCCTACAAGCGCCAGCTCGCCGAGGCCGAGGACCCGGCCGCGCTGCGCGCCGAAATCGACGCGCGGATCGAAAGCGCGCGCGGCCCCATGGGTCCGCTCAACCGCTTCCAAATCGAAGAAATGATCGACCCACGCGACACCCGCCCAATGATCTGCGACTGGGTGGAAACCGCCTACCAGATCATCGCGCAGCCCGGTCGCCTCGGCCCCCGGGCGCTTCAGTTCAGGCCGTGAGGATGCGGGACTGACCGTGCGCTAGGCAGGCTCCGCGATGAAGACCGGGATCTTACGGTCGGTCTTCTTCTGGTAGTCGTCATATTTCGAATAGGCTGCGACGCCCGCGTCCCACAGTTTCTGCCGCTCGGGGTCGTCGGTCACTTCGCGGACGTGCATTTTCATGACTTCGGTTTCGTCGCGGATGGTGACGTCCGGGTGAGCACGCAGGTTGTAGACCCACACAGGGTTCTTCTCCCGTCCGCCATACGAGCCGATTAACACGTAGCTGTCGCCGACTTTGACGCGCATCACCGGGATTTTGCGGATCCCGCCCGTCTTGTTGCCTTTATGGGTGACGAGGATGCACGGCAGGCCGGTATCCAGCAGCGTCGTACCTTCGGTGCCGCCGCTGCTTTCATACAGCTCGACTTGCTCGCGCACCCAATCCAGTGTCGGCGGAATATACTCGGCCATGTCCATCTCCCTTGGATTTCTGCCGCCATTTATACCAAATCTCTGGGTCTCCGGCCGCCAGTTTTGAGCATGCCGCGCTTGCGGGATTTGCCTTGAAAGGCCCCGCGTGGCAAGTAGGCCGGGCCTGTAACTGACAACGGACCCGCCCTGCCCCATGTCCTTCTTGGCGAAACGAACGCCTGTCCGCTGTCTCGCTGCCGTGCTGTTCGGCATCGTGATGTCGACCGCCGTTAACGCTGCGGACTTACGCGCCGTTGATTTCATGGGGTTGCGCGCCGGCGCGACGATCGAACAAGTTCAGGCGCATTTCGCGCTGGAAACCCGCACAATCTATTCCGAACCCGAGCTGCCGAGCTTGGGTGTCTATTATTTTCGAGCCGTCCACGAAACCGAGTCCGCGCAATTGCAGGCCGATTTCGACCGCGAAGGCCGTTTGTTCCGCTGGAATCTCGTCCTCACCGGCGCGGATCGCGCGTCGTTCGAACAACAAGTTGACGATTTCATCGCGCGATACGGTCCCGCGGACATTGACCAGGGCAAACGCGCGCGCACCGTGATTTACGCGGTCCCGTGGGGCGGTGGTATCGTCGGCCCTGAGGTGCGTCTCCGGTTTGTGATCGATGACATCGGAAGTCGAAACGGCGAAATCGTTAGCGGGCGAATGACCGTCAATTTCATCGACTACCGGGCCGACGAGGACAATGTCCGCAATGCCTATTACGGCGCGGTCGACGAAGAACGCATCCGCGTCGGCGGCCCCGAATACGAACCCGAACCGATTCGCTAAACCGCATCCCCAAACGTTACATTTTTACGCGCTTGCTGGTCGGATCGTAGAATGGCCTGAGGCTCGCCTGGGCGGCGAACCGGTCTTCGCCAAGCTGGATTTCGTAGTTGCCTTCCTCGATCCAAGCGCCATCCGCTCCGTCGGGCAGATCGACATAGCCCATGCCGACCGACCGGCCGAGGGTATATCCGAATGCGCCCGACGTGGTGAGTCCGACCAGAGTGCCATCGCGGAAAATCGGTTCCTCGTGGTGCAAGATTGGTTCGGGCTGGTCCAGGAGGAAGTGAGCTAAGCGACGCGTCATACCGGCTTGTTTCTGGCGCTCCAGTGCCTCACGCCCAACAAAGTCACTGTTCTTTCCAAACCCGACCGCAAAGCCAAGGCCTGCCTCCAACGGCGTGTCCCCAGGCGTAATATCGTGGCCCCAATGGCGGTAGCCCTTTTCGCTGCGCAGTGAATCGAGCGCGTGATAGCCGGCAAGCCGCAGCCCGAGATCCGCGCCCTCGCCATTCAAAAGATCGAAAATCGGGCCGGTGAATTCCGTCGGCACATACAATTCCCAACCGAGTTCACCGACATAGGTCAGCCGCACCGCGTACGCTTTGGCGTAGCCAATGTCGATCTCCTGGCACGTGCCGAACGGAAAGGCTTCGTTTGAGAAATCCGCATCCGACAAGCGCGCCAGAAGCGTGCGCGCATTCGGCCCCATGATCGAAAGCACGCCATAGGCGGAGGTGACATCTTCCAAGGTCACGAACGCGCTGTCATCGAGATGCCGCCGGATCCACGAGAGGTCGCGTGCTTGCGACGCGGCGGCGGTTATCACCATGAAGCGGTCTTCGGCCAACCGTGTCACGGTCAAATCCGCCTCGATGCCGCCGCGCGTATTGAGCAATTGGGTGTAAACCACCTTTCCGACAGGCACCGCGACGTCCGCCGCGCAAATGCGCTGCAACTGTGCCTCCGCATCGCGGCCCTGCACCAGCGCCTTGCCGAAAGACGAAAGGTCAAATAGCCCGACCGCTTCGCGCACGGCCTTATGTTCGGCGCCGACGCAATCGAACCAATTCTGCCGGCCGTAGGAATAGTGATAAGTCGGCTCCGCCCCATCGGTCGCGTACCAATTGGCGCGCTCCCACCCCGCCGCCTCGCCGAAAACGGCATTGTGCCGCGCCAGCCGACTGTGCAATGGCGTTTCGCGCGCCGGACGTGCGCTTTCCATCTGACGGTGCGGCCAATGCATCGCGTAAAGCAAGCCAAGGCTTTCACGCGTTCGATCGTGCAGATAGCGACGGTTGGTTTGGAAGTGTTGAAACCGCGCGATGTCGATTTCAGACATGTCCATCGGCGGTTGGCCGTCGACAATCCAATTTGCGACCGCGCGCCCGACCCCCGCCGAACTCAAAATCCCCTGAGAGTTGAAGCCCGCGGCGACAAAGAAATTCCTGACCTCCGGCGCCTCGCCAACAATGAACCGATTATCCGGGGTAAAGCTTTCCGGCCCGTTCATGAAATGCCGGATGCCGGCGCCCTCCAACAGCGGAATCATCTCCATCGCATTGGTCATCGGCGCTTCGAACTGCTCCCAGTCTTCCTGCAATTCGCCGAACTCGAACTTCTCGGGCAGGTTCGCGAGCGGCAGCGGCTTGGCGTTCGGCTCAAACGCGCCGACCAGCAATTTGCCTGCGTCTTCCTTCACATAGACGTACCCGTCGGTGTCACGCAGAACCGGAAGGTCAGGCGTGATCGCGGGGTCGGGCTCGGTCGTCACATACATATGCTCGGCCGCGAACAGCGGCACATTGACCCCGGCCATTGCGCCAATATCGCGCGCCCAAATACCGGCGCAATTGCAAACATATTCGCACGCTATCGATCCTTGTCCGGTCTCGACCGCCGTCACAGCACCGTCCGTGATCTGAAACCCGGTGACGCTGACATGCTCGATAATCCGTACGCCGTTTTGCCGCGCGCCCTTGGCGAGCGCCATCGCAGTGTCGATCGGGTTCGTCTGGCCGTCGCCCGGAATAAAGCCACCGCCGAGGACGCGTTTCTCGTCGATCAGTGGATACAACTCTTTGGCTTCGGCCGGTCCGACCATGCGCGCCTCGACACCAAAGACTTGACCGAGCGCGATCATGCGCGCGATCTCGGTGAGCCGTTCCGGCGTGCGCGCGACCTGGAGTGAGCCATTTGCCTTGAAGCCCGTTTCTTGGCCGGTTTCGTCCTTGAGCGACGAGAACAACTCCGGCCCGTACCGGCAGAGATCGGTCATGGTGCGCGTCGCGCGCAACTGCGTGACCAGGCCCGCTGCGTGCCATGTGGTGCCACAGGTCAATGTGCCGCGCTCGAGCACGACGACATCAGTCCAGCCGCGCTTCGCCAGGTGATACGCGATTGAACAGCCGGCGATCCCACCGCCGACAATCACCACGCGGGCCTGGGTTGGAAAGGCGTCTGCCACGGTCATCCCCCTATCGCGGATGACCCGCCATCCGCCGAACGATTATTGGATTCGGCTCAAGCCGCGGCCGAAGCAAATCCGGATTGGATTGTCTCGATCTCCGCCAAGGCCTCATCGGACAGTGGCCCCCGGTTCACGGCATCCGCCGCTTTCTGCAACTCTTCCAACGTCGCGATACCGATTTCCGTCGTG